>DATFJT010000328.1:0-19607 GCA_035269065.1 Saprospiraceae bacterium
GGCGTATGGTGATTCTTTAATTCTCAAAACCATCAGGTTTTATCTTTAAGCCCCTTTTCCTTTTTTACTTTAAATATATACTGCCGCAACTTGGAAAATGGTTTTCGAATGACCCAAAGGCATACGATTATCTTTATGAGAGCGTTCAGGAGTTTCCCGATCAGGAAAGATTTAGTGAAATCATAAAAGATTTAGGGTTTTGCAACGTTTCAATCACTCAATTAAGTAGAGGAATATGCACCATCTACAGGGCCGAAAAATAATTCTCTTGTTGGCTTTTACGCTGTTGGCGTTAAGTCAGGCTTGGTCTCAAAGACCAAAAGGCAATTTCAATTACCTTGATTTTCAAAATAAGCCTTACTACTTCGGTATTACACTTGGCTACAATCAATCAAGCTTTCGCGTTTACAATTCAGACGATTTTATTCTGAATGATAGTATTCGAGTACTCAATGCCGTGAATGGTCCCGGATTGAACTTGGGAATTATTACAAATCTTAAAATTGGGGAGTATTTTGACTTTAGGTTCATTCCTTCCTTTTCGTTTGCCGAGCGAAATTTGCAGTATACATCTACCCAGGAGGACCGGATGGATGAGATCAGAACGATTGAATCTGTTTTTTTAGAGATGCCTTTTATTTTACGGTATAAATCTGCCCCTTTCAATGATATAAGGATTTACGCGCTTACGGGATTCAAATATACCTTTGATGTCGCTAGTAATTCAAGAACAAGGCAGGCAGAATCTCTTGTTAAGATTTCTCCAACGGATTACGCACTCGAATTCGGTGTGGGCATACAAATGTTTTTCCCCTATTTTATATTCTCTCCGGAAATCAAAATCAGCCAGGGTATCTCCAATTCGTTGATCTACGACGATGATCTATTGCAGTCGCGTGTGATCGATCAAATATTGAGCCGGACATTCACCCTTTCATTTCATTTCGAAGGTTAGTACTCATTTTGATGAGGTGAGTAAATAATTTGAGAAAATGCTGATCAATTTCTTTTTCATGGGAGGCAATTGTTTCCGTGCAACCATTAAAATAATCAGGTTTGCTGACGCGCTTTTTCATGCTCAGATAAACCCGGTTTAAATCGTGAAAATTGGCATACACACCAAGCCATTTATTTTTGATCATATCCTCCACGAAAGCTGGCAGAATATCCTGATATTCCTTGTAGTAATAGCCTAAGTATTTATAAACCCACAATAAATAATCCTCCATCTTTTCATCAGAGAAATGATGCCAGTGTTTCCATAAAAAGTAATCGTAGGCAATGTCAGCGATGACAGGGCTGTATGGTCCATGTCTGTCTTTGAAAAGTTGTACCACCTTCAAATTAGAGGCATGCCGATCTGTCCAGACATCTATTCGCCTGTGCAATTGGACTCCATTTTGAATTTTGTCATCCAGCAAGGGTATGTCGACTACTGAAATCAAGTCCCCAATAAAGTTGCCAAACATTAAGGGCGGATCTTCGCCTGAGAGAAATATGTGTGCGAAATAATTCAATCTACTATCGTAATCCTAGGAAGATAGTAATAATCATTCATATTTTTCAAACACATTTTTGAATAGCAAAACCGTCCTACTTCCTGCTTAGAATTCTATTGCGTACTTTTATCGGAAATATATTTATATGGCTTTAAAATGTGGAATTGTAGGTTTGCCTAACGTCGGAAAGTCTACACTTTTTAATGCACTTTCAAGTGCCAAGGCGTTAGCCGCCAATTACCCTTTTGCGACCAAAGAACCTAATTTGGGGGTAATCACCGTACCAGATGAACGTCTTGAAAAGCTGTCTGATTTGGTTAAGCCAGAGAAAATAGTTCCAACCACAGTAGAAATCGTAGACATTGCAGGATTGATTAAAGGGGCCAGTAAGGGAGAGGGACTCGGGAATCAATTCCTGGGTAATATTCGTGAGGTTCAGGCCATTTTACACGTGGTGAGATGCTTTGAGAACGATAACGTGGTGCATGTAGACGGATCCGTGAATCCCCGGAGAGATAAGGAAATTATTGATACAGAACTCCTGTTAAAAGATATTGACACCGTTGAGAAAAGACTTGAAAAGCTAAGAAAACTAGCTAAATCCGCCGAGAAGAAAGCCCAACGAAACCTTGAGACTGCAGAGAAAATTTTGGCCCACCTCGAAAGTGAAAATCCAGCTAGAAGTTTAACACTTGACAAGGAAGAAGATCAGGAATTACTTGATGATATGATGCTTCTAACGGCGAAACCAGTGATGTATGTATTAAATGTAGATGAAGAGTCTGTTTTGACCGGCAATTCTTTCACTGAATCAATAGTACCGGTCATTGAGTCGGAGAAGGCCAATTATATTTATATATCTGCTTCTATAGAATCGGATATTGCAGATTTGGAAACATTTGAGGAAAAAATGGAGTTCCTTCAAGACATGTCTCTGGATGAGCCAGGAGTCAATCGGGTCATCAGAGCGGCCTACACCATGCTCAATCTCATTACTTTTTTCACTGCTGGTGAGAAAGAAGTGCGTGCATGGACAGTAGAAAAAGAATCCACAGCACCTCAGGCAGCTGGTGTTATTCATTCAGATTTTGAGAAAGGATTCATCAGGGCTGAAGTTATTCCTTATGCTGATTACCTTCACTTTGGATCAGAATTTGCAGTGAAGGAGGCAGGGAAATTAAAAATTGAGGGAAAAGATTATATAGTCAAAGATGGGGATGTTATGCATTTTCTATTCAATGTATGACAAGCTTCTGGTAAATACAACAGTGTGCTATGAGACATTACATCTACTTGTTATTATCATTTTTTGTTTTCAGTTGTATGGACGATTCAAATGTCGACATGCAGGGAGGTCCTATAGATAAAGAATTACAAACATTGCTTGTTGAGACAGCTCCGAATGGAAATATAGAGGATTATATATTACCAGATAGTGACGACTTTAATGCCATCCCTCAAGATCCCTTAAACCCCATTACTGCAGAAAAAGTACAACTCGGTAAATTGCTATTCCATGAAACAGGAATAGCTCAAAACCCCAAAAATGAAGAAGGTAGAGGCACTTTCTCCTGTGCATCTTGCCATCATGCACAAGGAGGGTTTCAAGCTGAACGCTTCCAGGGCATCGGAGATGGAGGCCTTGGTTTTGGTTTGGGCATTGCAAGGGACAAACACAATTTATACAAAGAAGAAGACTTGGATGTACAACCAATTCGCACACCCTCCGCCATGAATATCGCCTACCAGATCAATGTGCTATGGAACGGACAATTCGGAGCTACAGGTTTGAACAACGGGACAGAGGCCGCCTGGACTGCAGACACGCCTAAAGAAACCAACCACTTAGGATTTGAAGGCACCGAAACCCAGGCCATTGCTGGTCTTGATGTCCACAGACTCGTTATTGATGAGAATTTAATGGCTAGTCTCGGGTACAAAGAAATGTTTGATCGTGTTTTTGCGGATATGCCACAGAGTGAACGTTACTCTGCAATTACGGCCGGATTGGCAATTGCTGCTTTTGAGCGTACTATTTTGGCCAACGAAGCGCCATTTCAAAAATGGTTGAAAGGAGATATGCAAGCCATGACTACCAAACAAAAAGAAGGAGCGATACTCTTTTTTGATAAGGGAGAGTGCGCGAGTTGTCACAATGGCCCCTCACTGGCCAATATGGAATTCCACGCCCTGGGAATGCTAGATCTGATAGACTGTCCGGATCCTGTCTTTAAGACAACTTTAGACAATGTGGAGAATTTAGGCCGAGGTGGCTTTACAGGTCGGGCCGAGGATAACTACAGGTTTAAGGTGCCTCAATTGTACAATCTGAAGGACAGTCCTTTCTATGGTCATGGAAGTTCATTCTATTCCGTTTTAGATGTCTTGATTTATAAGAATGAAGCTCAAAAAGAAAACAGCCGGGTGCCGGAAAATGCGCTTTCTCCCCTTTTCCACCCGTTGAATCTGACAGACCAGGAATTGGAAGCAATTACGGCTTTTATAGAGGGGGGGTTGTATGATTCAAATCTTGGACGCTATGTACCTGCGGAATTGCCTTCGGGTAATTGTTTCCCAAATGCTGATTTGCTGTCACAGCAGGAATTGGGCTGTCTGTAGTAAATGAAGTCATCTTTACTGTATGACATAAATCGGAAAGACTGGTTTAGACTTGGATCAAAGCTCCATAGAAATATATATGGCCGTTTCTAATGATTCTATGTTCGAAATGATTTTACACGCCGCTCAATTCCGATTTATGATCTCAACAACCTCATGTATAGTAAAATAATGGATGGTATCCTTATTTGATTTTCGCAGGGCAAAGCTGTCTTATGCGGAAATCCTTTTGAAAGGTGGAAAACAAGCTGTTCTAATTTTCTTTTCTATCCTCAATATCCTGAGTTTTGAGCGGAAGTTCTGTCTAAAACAGAAAAGCCTTTATTGGAATAAAGGCTTTTAGGATCGATACTCAAGATCAATAGTTGAAAATTCTTCATTAAGGTTTTACAACATAGAAACGAATGGTTTTTTCTTTATTACTGTCTTTATAGCGTAAAAAGTAAAGCCCTTGTTTTAAATTTCTGCAATCAATAGATATTTCGTTGTTGCCTGGATAAACCTGGTACATTTGATCAAGGTAGTTCTGACCAAACATGCTAATCAATTGAAGGCTTACTTGGCTATAGGCTTCAGCTTCAACTTGTACATTTAAATCAGTTGTAACTGGGTTGCTCAGAATACTCACTTGGTTTTCGATGGTAAGTTCTTCCGTATTATTGACACTGCACTGCCCTTCAGCTCTCAAATCAAGCGTATAACTTCCTGGACCGGTTATGGCAGGATCGGGCAATTCAAAGCTTTGCATTCCAAACCCGCGGATCCAGGCGTCGACTGTTAAACTCAGTTCATAAGATCCAATATTATTATTTTCCGTAGGAGTGCCCGTAATGACCATGCAGTCTGCCTCTCCTGGATAAAAAACATCATTGGTCGTATTTGTCTCTTCATCAAGGCCATCAGGCAGGCCCTGTATACCACCATCAACCAATCTGATAGAATCTATCATGACCTCAACACCAAAAAGCTCCACAGACTCAGGAACAAACAGAACAAATTTGAACTCATATTCTTCATTGATACAAGCTGGTTTGTCGATACCACCATCCGGGTTCTCAACCTGATCAAATGGTCCAGGGCTAATAATTGCGTTGGAATCCACTTCAGATTGATCAAATGTGCATACCTGCGCTTGCAGAGAAAAAGTTACAAGTACTAAAATTAATATGTAGAATTGTTTCATGGACAAGTTTGCTTAAGAGTATATTTTCAATACAAATTTACTAAAATTACAGAAAAAAATATATGCGTGTATACTTTTATAATTTCCTTAACGTTGGGTTGATTTTTATTGTTTCTGCCCTATCAGTATCAGCACAAGAAATAAGCGCTTACATACTGGATGCCAATTCAAAAGCTCCAGTAGCAGGTGCTACCATTCTATGCAAGGAGAGTTTCGCTGTTTCGGACGAAAGTGGTTACTTCTTTTTGTCCGCCTGTGAAGGTGATTCTCTCCTCATCCGGCACATTGCCTATAAAACTGACAGAATTGCAAAATCAATTATTGTTCGAAAAGACACGCTCTATTTGCAGTCCAATTCACAAGTGATAGATCCGATAACCGTTACTGGAACGCGCTACGGTCAGTCTTCATCTGAGTCAGTGGTAAGCCTTGAAGTGATTGGACAAAGCCGTATCGAAAGGGAAAATACACCCAATATTGAGGAAATGGTTACCAAGATCAGCGGGGTTCAAATATCTGATGGCCAGGCCAGCATCAGAGGTGGGAGTGGTTACTCATATGGAGCCGGCAGTCGTGTCATGCTGCTCGTAGACGATATGCCGGGGCTGCAGCAAGATGCCATGCTTACCAATTGGAGGGATATCCCTACAGAAAATGTGGAACAAATAGAGGTCATCAAAGGAGCGTCTTCTATTCTTTATGGTTCCTCTGCACTCAATGGTGTGATTAATGTCAGAACAGGCTATGCCGGCTCAGAACCAGAAACTAAGGTCAGCGTGCAGAGTATCGTTACTGATGCTCCGGCCATTGATTCAATGAAATGGTGGGACGGTGCATTGATTACGACTAATGCCAGCATTCTTCACAAGCAGAAATTTGGTAAATTAGACCTGGTATCCTCTCTTTTTTACTTTAATGATGAAAGTTATTTTAAAGGCAGTTACCGTGAATATGGTCGGGGCCATCTCAAACTGCGATATAGATTGCGACCTGAATTGTCGTTTGGTATCAATGCGAACTTAAATGCAGGGAGTAACAATGCACCTTTTTATTGGGAAGATTACGGGGCAGAAACCTTGATAGCGGATACGGCCTCCTATTCTGAGTCCGATTATACGCGTTATTTCATCGATCCGTTTCTGAAATACTATGCATCCAATGGAGACGAACATATTTTCCGTGGGAGATTCTTTCGCACCAATAATCGCGTAGACATGGATCGGGCCAATGAATCTAACACATTTCTTGCCGAGTATCAATATGTCAAGACACTGGAGGAAATCGATATGATTATTACTACGGGAATCCTAGGTAGCAGGCTCAATTCATCTGCAGAACTCTACAGCAATGAGGAATTCATACAATGGAACGGTGCAGCTTATGCACAGGTGGATTACGAGATGACCGAACAATTAAAAATCATAGCCGGATTGAGATATGAAATCAATAAAACAGTTACCCCCGATTCAGTTCCCTTTTTTGAAGTTAACGAGGAACTCAACGAATACGACCGTCTTGTTGGGAGATTGGGTCTCAATTACCAGGTATCTGATTATTCAAAATTCAGAGCAAGTTGGGGACAAGGGTATCGCTACCCCAGTATTGCAGAGCGATTTATCAGTACCAACATTGGTATTAATGTTGTGCCGAACCCAGAACTTAGACCAGAGACAGGTTGGACGGCTGAAATTGGATGGCGTCAGGGCTTGCAATTGGGAAAATGGAAAGGATTTCTGGACCTGTCCTTTTATAGAATGGAATATACTGATATGATGGAATTCAATGTTCGCACGTTTATGGCAGAACCTTTTCTTGGTTTCCAATCCAGGAATATCGGAGATACAGAAATACAAGGATTTGAAATCATTACCAATGCGCAGTTGAAATTGGACGATAAAAATTTAATTGAAGTCTATGCCGGATACAATTATGTCGACCCTAGATACTCAAATCTTACTGATGACATCAAACGCCTAAATACTTCAGATAAAAATATTCTCAAATATAGACAGCGACATCAGGTGAATGGCCATGTCAACTGGAGCTACAAGCATTTGTCTATTGGGGCTACTTATCGTTACCTGAGTAAAACAGAAAATATTGATCTCATATTTACCAATCCGTTTTTCATACAAGGTGTAGATGCCTTCCGCGAGGATCAGAATAATGGAAGCCATATTGCCGACCTCATTCTTTCCTATCAATTTAAGGGGGATATTACACTCAGGCTGAACGTAAAAAATATCAACAACGAGTTTTATGCTGTGCGTCCTGCTATGATTGAGCCCCCTCGCTCCTACTCCATTCAATTAACAAAAAAATGGTAGAGTCGCGACTGACATTATGACACCCACTGATTATTTTATTACATTTACGGCTCATTCGAAAAAAAATAGCCCGTGAGAGCATCAGACAACGCTTTGTTGGAGGAGAACCGGCAGGGAGAGGTTTTCGAACAGACCGAAAACGCTCCTGAGCAGCCGAAAGGAAAACATTTTTACATTGAGAGCTATGGCTGTCAAATGAATTTTAGTGACAGTGAGATAGTGGCTTCGATATTAGCAGGAGAAAACTTTTCACCCACAAAGGAAATGTACGAGGCAGATTTGATATTGATCAATACCTGTTCTATACGTGAAAAGGCGGAGCTTACCGTCAGAAAAAGGCTGCGCGAATTCAATAAAATTAAGCGCAAAAAGCCAGGTATACTGATCGGTGTTCTAGGATGTATGGCCGAACGCCTAAAGGATAAATTGTTAGAGCAGGAAAAGTTGGTAGATCTCGTGGTTGGTCCTGATGCATATCGCGATATTCCGAAATTGATTAGAACCGTGGAGGATGGAGACAAAGGGATCAATGTCTTTTTATCCAGAGAGGAGACCTATGCAGATATTTCTCCCATGCGCTTGGATAGCAATGGTGTGTCGGCTTTTATATCCATCATGAGAGGGTGTGACAATATGTGCAGTTTCTGCGTGGTGCCCTTTACCAGAGGACGGGAGCGCAGTCGGAATGCTTTCACTATTGTGGCAGAGGCTGCAGATCTTTTTGACAAAGGATTCAAGGAGGTGACTTTACTGGGGCAAAACGTTGATTCCTACAAGTGGGAAAATCCTGAAACTGGTGAGCCAGTAAGTTTTGCTCAACTGCTGCGCATGGTGGCAGAAGTAAGTCCCAAGATGCGTGTGAGATTTTCTACATCTCACCCTAAAGACATTACAGATGATGTTCTCTACGCCATTCGCGATTATGATAACATTTGTAACTACATTCACTTACCTGTTCAATCCGGCAATAGCCGCATTCTCAAATTAATGAATCGCACCTATGATAGAGAATGGTACATGGAGAAAGTGCGTAGGATTTATGAAATCATCCCGGATTGCGCTATTTCTTCAGACATGATTGCCGGCTTTTGTTCTGAAACAGAGCAAGAGCACAAGCAAACTTTAAGTGTAATGGAGTTTGCTCAATACTCCATGTCCTATATGTTTTACTATTCGGAGCGCCCTGGTACACTGGCAGGCAAAAAATATGAAGACGATGTTCCCTTAGATATCAAAAAGAGAAGGTTAAAGGAGATTATATTCCTGCAAAATGAAATCTCTGAAGCACATAATAAGAGGGATCATGGTAAGATATTCAAAGTGCTCATTGAGGGAGATTCAAAAAAATCTGATTTGGATTTCAAGGGTAGAAACTCGCAAAATAAGGTGGTCGTATTTCCCAAAGTAGTCGGATATGGACCAGGAGACTACATTCATGTCAGGATTATGAACAGCACTAGTGCTACCCTACTAGGTGAAGCAGTTCCAGGTCATGAATGATCTGCAGGCCATAAAGAGAAGATTTGGCATCATCGGTAGATCAAAGGTGCTAGACCAGGCTTTGGCCACTGCGGTGCGTGTAGCTAAAACGGATCTCACAGTTTTAATTACGGGGGAAAGCGGTGTTGGAAAAGAAGCCTTTTCTAAAATTATACACCAATTAAGTGCACGTAAACACAACCCTTTTATTGCAATCAACTGTGGTGCGATTCCGGAGGGAACAATCAATTCAGAATTGTTCGGCCATGAGAAAGGTGCTTTCACGGGAGCCACTTCTGATCGTAAGGGTTATTTTGAAACGGTCAACGGTGGCACCATATTTCTTGACGAAATTGGTGAAATGCCACTTGATACACAGAGCTTTTTATTAAGGGTTCTGGAATCAGGTGAATTCATACGTGTTGGCTCTTCTGCTATCCAAACCACTGATGTAAGAGTCATTGCCGCCACGAATGTCAATCTGATGGACAAAATCAACCAGGGTAAATTTCGTGAGGATTTATATTACCGACTAAATACGGTTCCGATTTTTGTTCCAGCTCTTCGCAAACGGAAAGAAGATATTTATATGCTGTTCAGGAAGTTCGTCTTGGATTTTGCTGACAAATATAAGTCGCAACCGATTGAACTGGATGAAGAGGCTCGAAAGCTATTGGAGCAATACCAATGGAAGGGCAATATCAGGGAGTTAAAGAATGTAGCAGAGCAGCTGTCCGTTCTCAGTCAGAAACCACTTATCACCTCCGAGGATTTGAGCAGGATCATCAACTATTCTCACGGAGATTTTTTGCCCTCAAAAATAGAGCCATCAGTTGGAGGAGGTGACAATTTAAATTTTAAGGAGAGAGAGATTTTTTACAAGCTACTCTTCGAAATGAAAAATGACATTAATGAACTGAAGTCTTTCGTTTATGGTTTGGCAAGAAACAATGACCTTGAGATCCCTGTAAGCAAAGAGGACAATCTTTTGCCTACTCGGTTGGACATGAGTGAATTGCCTGATAACAGACGTAAAGAAATCATTCAAACAACTGACGCCTTTGATGTTTCACCAACCAGTGGCACATATGACAATCCCTATTTTGACGATGAGGAGGAAGCATTTTCAGAGTCGGAAGTAATAGAAGAAAACCTTTCCATTGAGGACATGGAGAAAGAGTTAATTAGAAAAGCGCTAAAAAAGTACAGGGGTAAAAGAAAAGAGGCTGCCCAGGAACTGGGTATCTCGGAGAGAACCTTGTATCGCAAGATCAAGCAATATGATTTGAACTGATATGAGATTTCAAAATTTCTACCCGGTAAGTATTTTATTAATGAGCATGTTGTTTCCTTCTTGTCTCAGCTTCAAGGGAATTTCCATCCCTCCGGATATGGAGACATTTTATGTTGAGAATTTCAGCGACCGATCCAATAGCGCCATACCCAACCTGGATGTTGATTTTACGATTCAATTGAGGGACAAAATCAGGCAGAATTGCAGGTTGGTTTTTTCTGACAATGCTCCCGACGTTAGTTTTGAAGGAGAAATTACGCGTTTCGAAATTGAGAATGTATCCCCTACGGCAGATAACCAGGTCGATTACAATAAATTGGTCATTAAAGTTAAAGTGAGGTATTACAGTGATGATGACCCGGAAATTGGGTTTGAAAAAGTTTTTCAACATTTTGAGCAGTATCCAGCAACTGAGTTATTGGTAAATGTACAGGACCAATTGGTAGAAACTATTTTTGATCAAATAGCAGAACAAGTTTTTAACGAGGCATTTACAAATTGGTAAGAGTAAATATATATCTTTGGACTTATGACTGCTGCCTTGTTTTCAGATTATATTTCCGGAAAGCAAAGTGTCGACAATTTAGGTTTTGAGGAATTGAAAACGCTTGTTATACAATACCCCTATTGTCGTCAGTTGCGCTATTTACTTGCTCAAAGGGAGTTGGATGAACACGCTGCCGACGAGAAAAATAGAAGCATACAGCTGGCAAGTATCAGTGCCAATAACAGAAAGGCCTTTTTTAGTTTTATAAGCAAAAAAAAAAGAGCTTTCACTAAGGCGGTGATAAACTTGGTTAAGAGCATTCCGGGAATTACAAATAATGTTGAGAAACGACCACCAGAAAATAAAGTGGCTCGAAGGGTCACGGTTATATCGAATAGAAAACAAATTCAGGCCGGCATTGAAAAGAAAACGACAGAGCCTACTGTTTCTAAAAAGCAAATCAAATCTGAGCATGTCCCACAGCATAAAATCGAAGAAGCACAGTCAGATTTTATTCAATGGTTAAAAAAATTGAAGAAAGCCCAGCCAAAGGGTGCCCCCAACGGGCCGAAAGAAGAACCACAGCCTGTCATATCTGAAACACTGGCACGTTTATTGGTCAGGCAAGGAAAACAGCAGGAGGCCTTACGTATGATTAACCAATTGATCTTGCTTAATCCAGAAAAAAAGGCTTACTTTGCATCGCTTATTGAAGGAGTAAATAAAGAATCGTAACATGTTAAATTTTCTAACCATCATCATCACACTGATTTGCGTCATCCTTATGGGTGTCGTATTAGTACAGAACCCTAAAGGCGGAGGTGTGGATTCCACATTCGGTGGCTCTGCGGCCAATCAAATGTTCGGAGCGGCCAAGTCGACCGATTTTATTGAAAAATTGACATGGGGACTGGCTATTGCCCTTTTTATATTGTGCATATTATCTACTTTCCTAATAGGGTCAGGACCCTCAGGGGATGTTCCTTTAATGTCTCAATAATCAAGAGGCAAATTAAAAAGAATCAATGGGCTCCATTCTATTTTGCAGAATGGAGTTTTTTTATGCCATATTTTCAAGTGGCCTGACAGAATATTTACTAATTATTGCATAAAAGTCATGATAAGTCATAGTTCATGCTATTTTGTCATAATGAGTGTTCATGGCATACATTGTGTACAAAGAAAAATATCGTTTACCATTAAAACTTAGTCTATGAAACCAATAAATGACAGAGTTGTAGTCAAGCCGCACGAAGCGGAAGAAAAAACAGAAGGGGGCATTATCATACCCGACACGGCCAAAGAGAAACCTCAAAAAGGAGAGGTCGTTGCAGTTGGTCCCGGTAAGGACGGCAACGCCATGACTGTGAGCAAGGGTGATATTGTATTGTATGGCAAGTATGCCGGACAGGATTTGCGCCATGAGGGCGAGGATTACCTGATCATGAGAGAAGATGACATTCTCGTTATCCTTTAATCTGAATTCGCAAAAATCAATTTAACACTTTAAAAAAAATCACAATGGCTAAAGATATAATGTTTGACAGTAAGGCAAGAGAGAAACTCAAGCGAGGAATTGATGCACTCTCCAATGCCGTAAAAGTAACCCTTGGACCAAAAGGTCGAAACGTGGTTATCGAGAAAAGTTTTGGTGCACCTGCTATAACAAAGGATGGTGTCACTGTGGCTAAAGAAATTGAGCTCAAAGATCCTGTAGAGAACATGGGGGCTCAAATGGTTAAAGAAGTAGCTTCTAAAACAGCCGATATTGCAGGTGATGGCACTACTACTGCTACTGTACTTGCCCAAAGCCTGGTTAATGCTGGAATGAAGCATGTGGTAGCAGGAGCCAGTCCAATGGATATCAAAAGAGGTATTGATAAGGCTGTGGCTCAAATCATCCAAAATCTTCGGGATCAAAGCGAGGTTATTGGAGATGAGATTGAGAAAATAGAACAGGTCGGTTCAATTTCTGCTAACAATGACAACGAAATTGGGAAATTGATTGCCCAGGCTATGCAGCGCGTGACTAAAGACGGGGTAATCACGGTTGAGGAAGCCAAAGGAACTGATACTTATGTGGAAGAAGTCATGGGTATGCAGTTTGACAGAGGTTATTTATCACCTTATTTTGTTACTGACACGGAGAATATGGTGTGTGAATATGAGAATCCTTTAATTCTCATTCACGACAAAAAAATCTCTAATGTCCAGAGTATTGTTCCGGTATTGGAGCAGGCATCTCAAAATGGTCAACCTTTAATGATAATTGCGGAAGACGTTGACAGCCAGGCTTTGGGCCTTTTGGTTGTGAATAGATTGAGAGGAGGGCTGAAGGTTGTAGCGGTGAAGGCCCCCGGATTTGGAGACAGAAGAAAAGCCATGCTGGAAGATATTGCTACTCTAACTGGTGGTACTGTTATTTCAGAAGAGCAAGGCTACAAGCTTGAAAATGCAGATCTTTCTCACCTTGGTAGTGCTGAAAAGATAACTGTAGATAAAGACAATACGACTATTGTCAAGGGTGCTGGAAGTGATGAGCAGATTCATTCCAGAATCAACCAGATCAAACAGCAAATAGAAAATACAACCAGCGATTACGATCGTGAGAAGCTCCAGGAGCGCCTTGCTAAGTTGAGCGGTGGTGTGGCCGTATTGTATGTTGGAGCACCTACGGAAGTCGAGATGAAAGAGAAGAAAGACCGCGTTGATGATGCTTTACATGCCACCCGTGCTGCCATCGAAGAAGGCATTGTTGCCGGTGGAGGTGTTGCATTGGTCAGGGCTATTTCTTCTATCGCTAAATTGAAAGGTGAAAATGAAGATGAGAATATCGGAATTGCCATGGTAAGAAAAGCACTGGAGTCGCCTTTGCGCACGATTGCGGAAAATGCCGGTATGGAAGGCTCCGTAATACTTCAAAGAGTGAAAAATAGCCGCGGTGATGTGGGTTACAATGCCAGAACAGACAAGTTTGAAAACTTGAAAAAGGCTGGTGTAATCGATCCGACAAAGGTTACACGTATTGCATTGGAGAACGCGGCATCAATTGCCAGCATGATCCTGACTACGGAGTGTGTAATCAGCAACCATCCGGAAGAAAACGATGATATGCCAGCAGGCGCCCCAGGAATGGGAGGCGGCATGCCAGGTATGATGTAAGAATTGCACATTTAGATTAAAAGGTCGGCATAATTGCCGGCCTTTTTTATTTGACATATGACAGTTCCTTTACCAATTGTAGAATCATTCGTTCGCTGTCTGACACCTTTTGCACTTCAATACATTTACCTTTGCCATTATCTGATAAAGCTTTGAGAAATTCCACCGCTCTTGGGTCTTCGCCAAAAGCCAGCCCTGATACTGTTATGCCTCGTCGACTATGTCGCTGAGCTTCTTTGAATAGATCATTCTCAGTAATTTCCCTATCATTGAATTTGCCATCTGTAGCCACGATTATAGCATTATTTCCATCAGTCAAGCGGTATTTTTTTGCCAGATCAAAAGCTTTCATCATTCCTTTTCCACCATAGGATCCACCTTCAGCACTAAGCTGACTGACTATATGATACATACGCTCCTTTGACGCATTGTCATCAGCTAAAAGAGGAATCTTTACTACCCTGGAATAGGTAATAATTGTAATTTGATCCTGTGGTCTAAGGGCATTGATGAGCTTACCCACCGAAGATTTAAGAGCCTCCATTTTACCATTGGCACCCATGGATCGTGACTTGTCCAATAGCAACACAATACTATTGGCAGGTGCGCCCACTGAAAAAGCATCTGGATCATCAGAATTTTCTTTGGGCCACTTTGTTGCAGTTTCATCAGTGACTTCATCTTTTACAAAGCTGTCTTCGAAAGCATAGGTATCTTCAATTTCCTCAGTTTCCTCTTCCTTCGGATCCAGAGTAGCAAGAGGCTCAGTGTCGTTCACGACAGGTTTTGGGTTTAAGGTAGGCGGACGATTAACTGTAGGACATTGAACAAGTGCATTTGGATCAATTGAACGGATAATGCCCGTTATTTTTAAATCGATTGATTCATCCAAGACATTGATATATACCGGTATCTTTAACTTGAACGGGCCTTCTTCTTCTGTGTAATAAACAATCCCAAGGCGAGTGGAATAACCTGGTTGGATCATTTGCCGGGTATGGATTAATTGGAATTCGAGGCCATAGTGTTGCGGCAAAATGAACCATGGTTTGTCCCCCGTATTCGAAAGCTCAAACCACATCGTATCATTTTTCCAGTTCTCAACTTTGCCCAATTGGATTTTTGAAGGTTTAAGCTGATAGACGTTCTGTGCTTGAATTGTAGTCATTAGGATAAGAAATGGGAAGAACAAGAGGATACGAAACATGAGCAATTCATTTGATGTATAAAAAGAACGAATGCTGAAACTGCTGAAGTATGACTTTTAAGTTATCAGGCCATTGAGAAAGTTGTAAAGAAGAAAAATAGTAAGGGCAAAGCCAAAACTGAGCATGGTACCAATAAGGACGTATTCTGTCAGTTTTCTTCCCTTTGATTTTTGCAGATCTCCAAAGCGAAACACGGATTTAGCAGCAACGAGAAAACCGATGGCAGTTAGCTGACCAGTAGTCGCAAGAAAGAAAACAAAGAGCCTCTCCAGGTTACCAATAAATGTACCCGCTTTTTCCAGAGAATCCTCCTTATCCAGTTCCAATTGCTTACTCCAGGGTTTCAGGATGTAGTGAATGATTATACCAGAAACCCGGGTAAGCAGCACGACACAAATAAGCAGTATAAAGAATTGTTGAACTTGTCCTTCCTGAATGCCCCAACTCATACGCGCAATTTCTGGAAACGAAACAAAAAGCAGAACTGAAATATGCAAAAGCTGGTCGATAAAAAAGAAGAGGCCTGCTCGCCCCCAACGCATAGCGTATATTTTACCAAGATCAATAAAATAGTGAGCAACTATGATTATGGCTAATGCACCCAAAGACAAGGCTTGTGCCAGGACCAGCGGCACTATCAAAAGTGCATGTATAAGAATATGGTAAATTAGTCCTTTGGACCTAAATCCTTTAGACATTTTATCATCCACCCATGCTTTAGGTTGGAACACAAAATCACCCAGAAGATGGGATGTCAAAAGATATAGGAATAGTGTTATAGCCGTCATTTCGAAGTCAATTCCTGCTCAAAATAATGCATCATTCCATAAATTTCTTTAAACCCTGAACGCGATAGACTTTCACTAATGACACTTTGACGCACTTTTAAGATTTTGGCCAACTCTTTCTGTGTTTTGTTGGGGTGACTCATTTTAGTATAAAAAATATAGGCCATTCTGGAAGTCCAGTCATCCATGATTTTTGTAGCCAATGCCAACATGGTTCCAGCGAGTCGGTCAAATCCAACAGATTCACTCATGACGATAAGTTTTTTCTTACCGATATTGTCCATCCCTCTTCCAGAATAACGAAATGCAGTACCATTGGATGTGGCCAATTTTCCAGAATCATGTTCCACCTTACCAATGCCTACGGCTTGTCTGAGTTGTATGTCATACTTGCCATACATTTCAGCATATAAAAAGATGGCCCTTGAAATGGCATAGGCAGGGTTTGTTACCTTTAATTGAAAGGCATCGCCTCCAAAAATTGTCCAATCCCGCTCTTGTTGTCCCTCCTTTTCTAGAACCAATTGTAGATTGTTTACCCATTCATTCCCTTGAATCTGTGTAGAATGGATGATGTCTCCTGTAATAACGGCAATTCCTTTTTCTCCCTGTTGCACCAATTGATCTTGCATATACTCAATATATCATTTGAAAAGATAATATGCAAATATATAGCCAAATAAAACGATATAATCAATTATAGTCTCTATAAGCGATAACATAGCTCCTGCCTAAACCCATGTTGAAGCAAGTCACAAAGGCAACAGCTTGACTTATTAATATAAATTCAAAAATCAATCACTTGAAGTAATACGTTTAGGGTTCAGTCCTGTTTACATACAGGTAAAAATCAGATTTTTCTCCACAGCCCATATTTAGCCTAATTATTGTTTGATCCAGTTAAGATTAACTGTCTCTTGAGCAGATTGTACAGATATAATATAATTGCCCCTGGGCAAATCGAAAACAGGATATTTGAAATGCTTCTGCCCGTTGATTTTTGCACTGAACACAATTCTCCCCGACAAACTGTATATGCTTACTTTATCCATTGGAAGCCTTGAACGCAATTGAAGATATTCCGATGCAGGATTGGGAAAAATATCTATGTTTATGACATTACTCTCGTCAACATTCGTTGTCCTGTCTAAACTAACAAAGTCATCAATGCAAAAATAAGCCGGTGTATTCATACCAAAAGCACCATTATCGCTTGAACTCAAACTGAATTCCAGGCTATCCGCATTCCCGAGTGGTTTCAAATCCACCCACGTCCAATCATCTACAATGTAATCTTCGCTGTTGTTTTGAAAACGGAAGTCAGCCAGGTAGAATTCTACTTGATTCGCTTTCAACTCACCATTGAAATATGCCTCAATGGTCACGAGAAAAAAATCGGGATCATTCCCATCTACTCCTCCAAACTTTTTGGAAAATTGATCCCCATTAAGCATACTCAAATAGCTGTATGTAGAATTGGTGATATATACACCATCCATTGTGCCTTTTGCTGCGTCATTTTCAGCTATGACACGAACCGGATTAAAAGCATAGCTAAAAGCATAAGTTGCACTTCCATCATGTCCGCTTCCCGAAATAGCGCTAGATTGATTGCTAAAACCTGGTGTTTCCGTATCTGTGGTACTTGAAATGGCCCATCCACTAAAACTCATAAATTCCGAATCATAGCTATTTGGGAATTGCATATTTCCACTTCGAAAAGCCCCTTCGGCACCCAGGCCTAAGTTGAAGCTCTCTTCTCCGGGATATAGATTTTCAAATCCGGATGTGGTCTGGGCAAAAATGCAAGAACTCAATATCAATAATAGAGGTAGAAAAATAATTCTCATTCGTCTGGTTTAAATAGTGAATAAATGATGCTTAACTGATAATGTCTTCCAGGCATGGGTCTAAATTCAACTATCTCATATTCTCGGTTCCATATATTTCTTAACTCAAATTGTAGCGAGAATTGATGCGATCTGTAATGCTTAAAATGATAAGCCAGACTTAAGTCGCCCAGTTGATAGGCATCAACAAGCTTATTGAAGCCATCCATACTACTTTGGTATTGATGGGTGTAAATCACATTCCATGAATGAAATTCCATATTGAATTGGGCAATGGTCCTATGCCTTGGAAGATAATGCAATTGCTCTCCTGAGGAACGCTTAGGAATACGAAGATCTTTCATGCTGTATGAGCGAACGAAAGTGTAGGACAGGTCAAAGCAAATACTCCATTCATGGCGTACGTATTGGTTTTGCCATTTAGACTCGATGCCGTAACTGATGATCTCATTTAAATTGAGGGCCCTGAAAAGGCTGCCTCCTTCAGGTATCGTCCACTGTAACCAATTGTCCACATTTCTATAGAAGCCGTTTAATTGAATGTGAGATTGCCATTTATCATCAAATTTCATATACCTTCTTGTCCCAATTTCAGAAGACCAACCATGTTCAGGTAGAAGTTCTTGATTGCCTCCCGGCCTCCAATACAATTCATTTAAACTGGGAATCCTGTATTGCCCACTAAAACCTGCAAATACCATCCAATTTGCCGGATCACCATATCTTATATCAGCAGCAGGTATGAAAGGGATCCACCGATTGTTGAATCGTCCTTGCCTTACGGAAAACTCAGCACTCCAGATAGTCTTATTGTATTTCAGCTTACCAAATATAGCCTGGTAATTTTGCTCCTCTCTAATATTCCCATATCCGCTGGATTCAGCTTGATTGTTTCGCCCTTCCAGCCCAAAATGAAGCTTTAAATCACCAAAATGGCGTTGAGCTTCTGCCTTAGTAAATCGAGTTTGAATACTCGAAGGAGAAGACAACAGAATGGTCGGGTCAAAGTAATCCAATCGTTCATTCATGTAAGAAACTTTTCCATCAAGCAACCATGGACCAACCACAGTCTTCAATCCCAAAACGATCCTGTCTGCCCCATCTAGTTGATAGGCATTACTGATCGTTTGTCTAATGGTGGGTGGTACTTGCCTGTTGGCACTTTGTTTCCAATAATCCAGTTTTATTCGTGTATTCTCCGATGCCTTCCAACCCATCGTGTGCATTAGGTAATTTCTGTTCACCGCTGAATTGGACTGACGATGATTGGATTGCTGAATTTCGAAATCATTTTTGCTATTGATGGCACCCATTTTGGTGTTAAAGCTGAAGCGTTTATTGCTCCAGGATGATTCATAATGCAATTGTCTTCGGCCGAAGGAGCCAAGCCCTATTTGAGCTTTATAAGCATATCCACTTTTAAATGACAATTCGCTCTCAAGACGAATATTACCACCAATAGATGAGCTTCCATACAAGATGGCTTCCGTGCCAAAATCAAGGGCTAACTGGTCAAAACCATCTACGGGCACATTGGATACATCTGCCAAACCCAGCATGGAATTATTGACCGGAACTCCATTCCAAATTAGACTGGTTTGAGAAGAAGTAGCTCCCCTGAGCGAAATAGTTGCAAGATTGCCGGCACCATAGGATCGAATAAATGCCAATGATTGCTGCTGTAAAAGCTGATCCAGAGACAGTCCTTTAG
>DATFJT010000329.1:0-5120 GCA_035269065.1 Saprospiraceae bacterium
CTCATCATGTCCGCCATAAAAAATGCTACCGCTTAGTTACCAACCATCTGCCCAGCTCTTTAAAGCTGGCTTTCTTTCCGTACATTAAAATACCGACCCGATATATTCTACCCGACAACCAAATTACCGCAACCACTGTAACGAACAAAATGACTATCGAAAGGATTAATTGCCACATTGGGGGATTGAATGCCAGTCTCGCCGGCATGACCATAGGGCTGAAAAACGGAATCATCGAAGACCAGACCGCTAGCGGACTGCTTGGATTTTGAATCGCCGAAAACATAATATAAATGCCGAAAATAATCGGAATCATAACGGGCAGGGTCAGACTTTGCGATTCCCCCATATCATCACCAACCGCAGACCCAATAGCCGCAAAAAGTGCTGCATAGAGCAGGTAGCCCCCAAAAAAGAAAATCACAAATGAAGGCAGCACGATATGCCATTTCACCGTATTCAATGCATTATTGACCTCCAAAATCATTCCTTCCATTTCCGATGGACTGGAACCGCCCATACCCTCCGTCATCTGTTGCACGTCAGAGGCACTCATGGCCGGAACTAAGAACTGAAGTAAAAATGCCAATAAGGGGAATACGATGATCCAAATCAACAATTGTGTGAGACCCACCCCACCAATACCGAGTACTTTACCCAGCATCAGCTCAAAAGGCCGGACACTTGATACCATCACCTCTACAATTCGATTGATTTTTTCCTCCATCACCCCGCGCATCACCATGCTGCCGTAAATACTGACCACGAAATACATGATAAATCCCATGATTCCGCCCAGGACGGCAGCGATGCCACTGTTGAGTGGCCCCACAGCATCTTCATCATCGCGCATCGCTTTGGAAGACACCTTTACATTGGTTTTCAAGGAGGCCAGGGTTTCCTCGTCATAATTCAGGAATTGGATTTTACGCTTTCTTATTTTGTCTTCTATTAAGGACTCGAGACGTAAAGATACATCAGGAGCAAGGGCGTCTTCACTATAGTAAGACACCTCATGAGCGCGTTTCATTAGACTGTCAATGGCCGGAATATATAACACTCCTGCATAGTCTCTTTCTTCCTGAGTCCGCAAGGTGGTGAGATCCTGGCTAGTGAGCTCCGCATTGAGCTTTTTCTCCTTAATATCCTCCTTTGTGATGAGGGCGTTGTCGTCCTTGATCATGATTTTAGGGCTTTCATCACTCTGATAACTCAGGATCAGAACAAGTATGGCGCCGAAGACCACAATCAGGATGGGTGTGAGAAAAGTAGTGAGAAGGAAAGTTTTCTTCTTCACCCTCGTCAGATATTCTCTTTTAATGATTTGCCAAACGTTTTTCATAATCAGGAATTGACGATTACTTTAGATTTCTCATCATTAACACATTGGATGAATACCTCATTCAAGGAAGGTAGTACTTCCCTGAAAGACATAATTTCACACCCCTTGTCCATAAAAAACCGAATAATATCGGTAGAAAGAATACCCTCATCTACCTGGAACTTGATTAAATGATCCTCACGACTCAGCACTTTCTGGCTAAATTCAGGCATGTCCCCCAAATAGGCTTGTTTGAATGTTATTTCAAATATATGCTGCTTGAACCGCTCCTTCACGGCATCTACTTCACCCTCCAATATAATCCGACCGTCATTGATCAGTACGATTTCCTGACAGAATTGTTCCACCTGTTCCATACGATGCGTAGAAAAAATAATGGTCGCCCCTTTTTGGTGCAATTCAAATATCTCGTCGCGAATGAGCGCAGTATTGATGGGATCAAGACCAGAGAAAGGCTCGTCAAGAATCAATAATTTGGGCTCGTGGAGAACAGTTGAGACAAATTGAACCTTCTGCTGCATGCCCTTGGAAAGCTCTTCCACTTTCTTGTTTACCCAGCCTTCCATCTCGAAGCGCTTGAGCCAGTGAATAATTCTCTCCTTGGCATCCCTGGAATTCATTCCTTTTAGCCGTGCCAAATACAGCAGTTGTTCACCAACCTTCATCTTCTTATATAAGCCTCGCTCTTCTGGCAGATAAGCTATTCTAGAAGGCGTGTCCTTGTCCAGGGGCTTCCCATCAAACAATACCTGGCCTTCATCAGCCTGTGTAATAGTCGTAATGATGCGTATCAGGGAAGTCTTGCCTGCTCCGTTAGGCCCAAGAAGACCAAAAATCCGGCCTTCTGCTACCTCAAAGGAGACGCCTTTTAAGGCCTGATGGTTGTGGTAATTCTTAACCACGTTTTGTATTGATAAGATGCTCATAAAAGCCTCATTTTTTACAGGAACTAAAGATAAAAATAAATATCCCTTGATTGTTTTAACTTCGATCAACGGCATATAATCATCTACATGTTATATAGAACTGAATGTTCAATTCCTAAAAACCCTCTACCCTTGAGCCCGGAAAGTAGCTTTCTGAGCATTGGCTCCTGCTTTGCTGAAGAAATGGGACGGCAATTAAAACTTCATTTAATTGATTGCGCTTTAAACCCGTCCGGGATAGCCTTCAACCCATGGAGTCTTGCTGATCTTTGGCAATTTGAATTAGACGAAGAAGATATTGTGCAACACAATGATCTCTGGCACAGCCTAAAACACCACAGCCGTTTCTCATCACCCAATCGAGATCAGTTACTCCTGCAAATTGAGAAAGGGCAAGATGAAATGGCTCATTATAAAGCTAAAGCTCAATTGATCATTGTTAGTTTCGGCACAGCCTACGTATACCGCTATAATAAAAGCAAAAGTATTGTAACCAATTGCCATAAAATCCCCCAAAAGGATTTTACCAAATACCAACTAAGCGTAAATGAAATTGTAAGCAGATGGTCAGACATTCTTGATCGGGCAGAGAAGGATTCTCCTGATACTCATTGGGTGTTCACGGTATCCCCTATTCGCCACCTCAAAGATGGCTTTGTAGAAAACACGAGAAGTAAAAGCATCTTGCATCTGGCTGTAGAAAAGCTAACCCAAAAACCAAAAGCACGATATTTCCCTTCTTACGAATTGATGATGGACGATCTTCGAGATTACAGGTATTACAAAAATGATATGCTACACCCATCCTCTGCGGCGGTAGCGTACATTTGGGAAAAATTCTCCAATACTTTCTTCCCAGAAGAGCTCAGTGTTTTCTTCAAAGACATATCTAAACTCTTGCAAATGTGTCAACACCGACCGCGTTTCAATTCTGGTAAAGAACTAAAGTTACTACACGAGAAAATTGAGCAATACAAATCCGCCTTAAGTCATCAATACCCGGTGAAGTCCCAACAAATAACAAACCTTAAGATCAATAGTAAAATATCATAGGGTGGCGTTCATGACTTATTGAACAGCCTCTTTAAACCTTAAAGTCCAATGTTTTTTCTTAAGTTTATAGCTTACTCTTTACAGACTAGATGGACAAAAAAGTAGAGGTTAAAGAAAATAAGCTCTCAACCAGGAAACAGGAGATCATCGAAAGGATGGCCCAATTTACTGAGCGCAGAGGGGCTACCCCGATGAACGGAAGAGTCTTCGGTTTTCTTTTGGTAGCCCACCAGCCAAAACAGGATTTTTTTAGTATATGTAAAAGTCTAGATGCCAGTAAGGGTGCTGTCAGCAATGCCTTGAATGAATTGATTGATTTCGGTGTGGTTAAATTCGAGAAAAAAGAAGGCGGACGAAAACGCTATTTCTACGTAGATCACGAGGCATGGATGGAGACAGCCAAAGCAGAACTCAGAAGTGTCACTCATTTTAAAGTACTTATTGACGATATCATAGAAATTCGAGGTGATGATGATTTCAAAAAGTTTCGTGAACACCTCGAGCACATTTCTGAATTTTACAGCGTGATGTCCAACCGCCTCGAAGAATTCATTGCAGACTGGGAGCAGGAACAACAAAGCAATTCTGCCTAGCGACCACTTACTCCTCATGAGCTTCATCAACTACTTGCCAAACCTGGGTAGTCGTGTACTCAAAAACATCGGGAGACTCAAAAACCAGCTCTAAATTTTTCAATTCCGACAACTCTTCTTCATGTTTTTTAAAGGTCAACACGTAATCAAAGTTTTCTGATTTGGCATCTGACCATAACTTCCATTTATCCCAATAGTTGGGGATCTCCCTCTTGTAAGCAAATGAGAAAGCAGGATTGAAGCCTCTAAAATGCACTATTTCTGACTCCGATAAATTAAACTGATTAAAAGCCTTAGTGGCTGGATTGAGCCTTCCAATCTGCGGAAAGGAAATCAGGAAGAGAAAGAGCGATGTCAACATCCATCCACCCGCCAAAAATTGACGGCCCCGATCCCAATGTGCCTTCCTGATTTGTAGGATGGAAACAATACCAAAAATGAACACAGGTAGGAACACCAATGAATGCCAACGTAAATGAACAAGCATGGGGTCGCCTGCCAACAAAAAATAAGCAGCTATGACAAGGGATAGTCCCAATAAAGCAGACAGCCAATGGTGAATTTGTGAATCCCATTTATTCTTAACTAAAATCCATCCAACAGAAACTGCCACCATTGGATAGGCAGGCATCGGGTAATTAGGCAGCTTGGTGCCAGAGATACTAAAAAATATAATGATGGTAAAAGAGGCCAAAAGGGCAAAGAAGGCCAGGCTACTTTTTCCGGCTTGTCGAAACTTAATCAGCGCCAGGGGATACCAGGTAGAAAAGGGCAACATACCAGCCAAAACCATCAGTGGCACGACCAATGGATTGGCACCATGTCCTTCTTTGGCAGAAGAAAACCGATCGAGGTTGTGCTCAAATAAAAAAGCTTCCAGCCACACACCGTCTGTTGCCTCCCAAACAAGGTAATACCAGGGTACGGCAACCACCAGAAATACCAGGGCACCCGGCAGCAGTCTCAATTTTCTCAACGCAGGCCAAAAATCCCTGCCCTGAAAGAGCAGGTACAATAAAAAGATCAGTCCCGGCAAAAGCAAACCCACGGGCCCCTTACTCATTACAGCGAGGCCCAGGGACATATAGAGCAACCACCATTCCAACCGTCGACCAAACTGCAAATAGTCATGAAAACTTAGAAATGCAAGCGTCATGAAAAAAATCAGGTAAGGATCAGGTACAGCCAGGTGAAACTCCATTAAAA
>DATFJT010000330.1:0-9744 GCA_035269065.1 Saprospiraceae bacterium
ATCAGCCAGTCATGAGAATGCAGGTCAAAGGCACCACATCTTCTCCTGAGACAGTTGATTTTGAAGAAGAACTTGACCGTATTTTGGATAAGATTAAAAATAAGGGTTTTGATAAACTGACCAAGGAAGAGAAAAAATTCCTGGAAAACGCCTCCAAAAACAGTTAATCATTTAGACTTCCACCTTCAAATTCCGAAACAAATTTTTCGGTACCACCATGAGTTGTCGATCTTGTGATTTCACATGCCAGTATCCCTTGGTTTTTCTTTTGAGATAAAGGCTTTTATCAGGCTCGAGTTGAAAATCTTCAAGCGCGTTCAAAATGTCGGTAGGGTTGTCGTTTGAAATATAAAACCTCTGGCCCTCTGATAAGCGTTGACCTGAAATCAGTTGCCCGGAATGGGTAGAAGAGGGGATTAGGGAGCCATGGGGATCCTTAGCAGGAGAACCGAGGGCATCGTCCAGTTCCCGCAGGATATCGTCAGTTAGGTGATGTTCTAATTTTTCCGCTTCTTCGTGAATTTGATCCTTTTTCATGCCCATTTTTTCAACCATATAACTCTCCCAAAGCCTGTGAGCCCTCACCATTCTACTCGCTCGTTGCATTCCATTATCTGTGAGGGGAGTAGACTGCAGGTTTTTCATTGCCAGACCTTTGGTCACCAGCTGATGGTGAATGAGCGGGAACAGGACAGGGGGCCATTCCAGTTTCCTTTTCAGGTCGACTTTGTTGTATTGCCCTTTTTCAATCAGTTTGTAACTCTCTTTGAGAAAGTCCTCCCTGCGAATTTTGAATTGCCTTTTCTGCTTCCCCCACCAAACGAGTAACAGCCCCTTTTCAGGAGCAAGCACTGCTGCCATTATATAAAAACCCGTCGCTACCAAAGCGATCACTGGCCCTGGTGTCGTGTTAAATACAATAGCCAGACTCATACCTATGACTGCCGATAAGATGCCTATCCCCGAGCTTATAAGCAAGACTATTTTCAGGTGGTTGGAAAGTAGTAAGGCTGCCGCAGCAGGGGTAATAAGCATGGAAACGACCAGTATGACGCCTACAGTCTGAATGCTGGCTACAACGGCAAAAGACAATAAGAGCATTAGAAAGTAATGAAGCAGGTGCACATTGAATCCCATGGTCCTGGCGATGACCGGCTGAAAGGTGGAAACAAACAAGTGTCTGTAAAAGAGCAATACCGATAGAATGATGAAGCATCCAATAATGACATTGAGGCGAATATCTGCATTGCTGACCCCCAGGATATTGCCAAATAAAAAGTCTTTTAAGTCCAAGTGTACGCCATCATTCTTGCTGATTTTAGAGATGCCAATCACTCCGATTGAGAACATGGCCGTGAAAACGATACCAATAGCCGCATCGTTTTTGGTCTTTACATTTTGTTGAATCCAAATAATGAGTACGGCAGTTACCAATCCCGCCAAAACGGCTCCGGCAAAAAAACCAAGGGAGTTGTAGCCAAATAAGACAAATGCCAGCACGACCCCGGGCAGGACTGCGTGGCTCAAGGCATCGCCAACCATAGACATATTTCTAAGGACAATAAAACACCCCAAAACACCACAAATAATACCTACAACCACCGATGCGATCAATGCCCTTACGGCCCACTCATATTGCCAAACTTCGAGAAACTGTTCCAATTTTAACCGACTTAAATACAAATTCAATGTAAAGGTAAAAACTAATTTTAGCTTATGCGAAAAGCATTTCACTCAGGACTCCCTCTTTAAGGGCATAGGGGCTGTAACTAATTTGTTCCGGGGCTTGCCTCATTTCCAAAAAATATTCCAGGATGGTAAAAGCCAAAGGTACATAATCTACCCGGGAGGCTGGAATGCGAGGATCGTTTGCTCTCTCACTTTGGGTAGTGAATATGTAGGACTGTAGAACATGAAGTAGTGCAGACCTGGAGAAAAAACCTGAGGCTCCTTTGGCGCTAAGCTGGTTAAATAATAAATCAAAAGTGCCACTGGCTCCAATCAAATGCTTCGGTTGGTATTGAATAAGTGCCTCCTGGAGCTCGGCAAGTTCTTTCTTCAGGTGTTTTTTTAGCTCTTTCCTTTCATGTTCACGAATGGGATCGCTGTGCTTGAATTGATGGTGCATCCAGCCGATACCTATGTCCACACTGCTTTGATAAAAAATAGCATCTTTTCTAAAAATAATGAATTCCACACTTCCGCCTCCGATATCTACAATAAGGTTTACCTCTTCATTGGGGTGACCATCGAAACAAACACCTTTATAAATGAGCTCGGCTTCTCTTTGACCGTCAATGATTTCCAAATCAGTTTTAAGGGTGGTTTGGACCATTTCTGATACGAGATGTGCATTTGCGGAAGACCTCAATGCTGCGGTGCCCAGGACGCGCAATTTCAAGTCTGAGTAGGCATTTAATTTTTCATTAAAAAAAGACAGGCATTGGCTTGCGCGATGGAGTGTTTTTTCGGAAAAGCTTCCCACCCCATCTTTTCCCAATTGGACAAAACGGCGCTCCCTCAGAATTACTCGAAGTTGCTGTCCATCCATTCGGGCTATAAGCAGATGAAAGGTGTTGGTCCCAAGATCGATGACGGCGACCGTCATTTTTAATTCCGATTAATGGGTTCGCGGGCATTGTTGAGAATGTCACCGGAAAACATTTTTTCCATGAACTCTAGACCTGATGGAGTCATGGCATTGGCGTAGGTCTTCTTGCCATTTTCAAGCCAAACAAAATATTTGCAACCATCCTGATAAAAGAATTGGCATTCTTCAATGATTTCACCTTCTACAGCGAAAAGCATAGTCCCTTCGTGCTGTTTACAATTGGTTTTCAGCGTCACGCCATCAGGGGCAAAATGACTAAGGCTGCTGCGTATAGCTTCCTGATTATCCATATTCATTGATATCGGTAAATTGAGAAAGATATAGTCCAGCTGCGTCGTTTCGTCCCAAAGTCTTTTCATCCTCTCTAAAGGGAGTGAAGGCAAGGTTTGACCTTTGGGCTGTACTTTTTCTGTAGGTTCAACTTTGGACTCTGATTGAGAAGATGATTCATTGGAATTGCAACTTAATATCAAGCCAAAAGCCATTAGAAATAAAGCACTTCTAAAATACATAATGTACTGATTTATTTAATTCTATAAAATGTATGAAAGCTTAGAAAATAACCTCTTAGCGTATTAAAATTGGTATTGTTATTGCCGGGATCATAAAGATTGTTGATAGAATAGGTGAAACGCATTCCTCCACCCATGTGCCTGTTACCGAAAAAATCGATACCTAACAACACGCTGTAATCGGTCTCGTTGAGATCCTCCGGCTGATGATTGAAACCTTCAACATTCGCATTTCTAAGCACGCCATAGGAGAGGCCGGCACAAAAATGCATTTTAAAGTAATCATCCATTTCCCAGTCTAGAAACTCCACGTAAACTGGGATCTCGAAATAATTCATGCGAAACCTCGTGATTTCTCCATCAATACCCGGGAAACCAGGAAGATCCCTTGACCCTCTTTGGGAATAAAGAAACTCCAAAACGACATTCCATTTTTCCTTGAAATTAACGACCCCTTGTACCCCACCTTTCAAACCGAGCATATGAAAGCCAGCGGTATTATCTCCATTTATTTGGGCGGCATTCATGCCCAATACAAGTCCTCCATTGAAGGGACTTTGTGCTTTTAGTTCCTTGGAGCTGAATAAGCTTAGCAAAAGCACACTGGAAATACAAATTAGATGAGTTATTCGCATAATGATCAATTGTAAGCTAAAGATAGCCATTTTAAGCAGGCGTTTATGTCTTATCTGCTTCATTTTCGGGCAGATAAACCAGAAAAAAACTCAAGCGACGCCATACTGATGTTTATAGAACAAATTTACAGCTTTTGGTATTAATCCTGTACCGTCGTACTTTCGTAAAAAAGCGATTTTGAAATTCACAAGACATTCACTGAATAAATTAGAGGAGCTTCTTCATTCCTGCGGCTACACTGTGCGTTATGAGAAAGGAAACTTTTCTTCTTCCTCCTGTCGCTTGCATGAAAACCGCGTTATTGTCATCAATAAGTTTTTAAATGTGGAACAGAGGAATCTTGTATTGATAGACCTGATAGTGGAGCTTGACTTACAGAATGAAAGCTGGACGTCTAAGCAAAAAGCGCTTGTTCATAAGCTACAAGAATGGAAGCAAAAAAAGCTACAACTTGAGGATTAAATTTTTAGGAACGGGAACATCTCAGGGAGTACCTGTAATTGCATGTGCATGTAAAGTTTGCAGATCTTCTGATGCCCGGGACAATCGTTTACGTAGTTCCATTCTGGTCAGTGAAGGTGATACAAATATCGTAGTAGATACCGGACCTGATTTTCGTCAACAGGCCTTGCGTACTAATCTAGATCACTTAACTGCAGCTCTTATTACACATGAGCACAATGATCATATTATAGGCCTGGATGACATTCGTCCATTTAATTTCATGACGCGCCGAGAATTGGATGTATATGCCAGGCCAAAGGTGGGAGAAGAAATAAAGAAGAGGTTCGCTTACATCTTTAGTAAGAAGTCCTACCCCGGTGCCCCAAAGGTCAACCTGAAATCATTTGAAAATAACCAGGTTTTTGAGATCGGCCCATTCCGGGTGTTGCCAATGGAGGTCATGCACGGCAAAATGCCTGTGACAGGATTTATATTCGACAGGGTAGCCTACGTCACTGATTGTAAAGAGATAAGCGAGGACCAGAAAGCTTATTTGGAGGGCATAGACGTCCTCATATTGAATGCCCTGCATAAGGATGAACATTACAGTCATTTAAATCTGGATGAAGCGGTAAGTTTGGCACTGGAATTGCGCGTAAAAAAGTGTTATCTTACTCATATTAGTCACAAGATGGGCTTGCATGCGGAGGTTGAACAGGAACTTCCGGAGCACATTAGCCTTGCGCATGATGATCTTGAAATCGAAGTATGACTTATCCTTGTTTGCATAGAAGGCCAACCACTTATCATTCCTTCAATTTAAAAATAGTGTTAGTGCTTTTTGGAGTGCTTTGTTGCAGCGCTGTGCGAGCACAACAACAAACTCATTTTGGTCTTTGGTCTGAATCGCGTTTTCTGTACAACCCGGCCTATCATGGGATGGGAGAAAAATTTCGTTTAGTGGGCAATTATAGATCTCAGTGGACGGGTGTTAGTGGGCATCCTCAAACATATCTTGTAGGATTGGGTACAGATATTCCTGTATTGCGCAGCGGTGTCGGAATGGTTCTTGAAAGAGACCAAACAGGTAATCGCAACTTTAATACCCTTACATTGCAATACAACTATCGTTTAATTAATCGTGAAGACTTAAAGAGTAGAATTGGATTTTCGGCCAATCTGCGTTCATTTTCATTGAATCAGGCAAATATTCTAACTCCTGAGGGAACAGATGGAAGTTTCAATGACCAATTGTTGGAAGACTATCCTGGAATTGTTAACTTAAGTCAATTGGGTGTTGGCTGGGTTACTTCCTGGAAAGATTTTGAGTTGGGCGTAAGTTACCTACAAGGGATCACCGCTGGTTTTAATCGCAGTAATAGTTATGAGGCGGAGCCAGAGCTATTTATCCGGACTGCTTACAATTTTACTTTAAATAACACGTTCACAATAAGGCCGTATTCAGTTTTTTACAGTAATTTTATTCTCAATCAGCTTTACGCAGCAGTAGAGCTGGATTGGAATAATCGCATATTGTTAGGTATCGGAATGAGATCCTTGTTAGAAAATGCTGAAGCTCTAACGCTTTCCATAGGCTCGCAAGTGACCAGGGATGTGCTTTTACGATATCAATACGAAATAGCTTTGTCCGGTATCGCTGCTGCTAGTCAGGGTTCCCATGAATTAATTGTTTTTTATGAAATGGATTGGACTTTGGGAAAGTGGAAGGAGCAACCTCCGATTTACAGCCCACGCACTTATTGAGACATTATATGTAAAATTGTATGCCCCAAAATGTTATTTGGCAAAAGTGCCAACAGCTTAGTCTTTCAAGAAAAATTTCGATTATTCAGAATGGTTTCGAAATAATAGTTGGAGTTTAATGAAGGAGCATGTTAAAAAGGGGACACTGTTTGGCAATTGATGAATTTAGTTTTTAGATTTGTAAACTGATTTTATATATTTACGCCCGCTATCGAGGAAAGGTAGTGGATAAATCTGTATTCATGATGAAATTGAATTTTGGAAAATTACTAGTGCTAGGATTCATAGGTTTTCTATTGTATGCCTGTGGTTCTGGAGAAAGTGGACAACTGATTGGTGTGCTTGACAGGCCTACATGGAAGGGAGTGAATCCATACGGTATGGTCTATGTTCCTTCAGGGACTTTTCATATAGGAAATTCTGATGAAGATGTGAATCGCACTTTTACGCAAAGGGCTAAATCTGTATCTGTCCAGGGTTTCTACATGGATGACACAGAAATATCAAATAATGAATATCGCCAATTTACCCGTTGGGTGAGAGATTCAATTGCTCATAGTTATTTGGATCATTATATAGAAGACGAACTCACCGGAGAGTTGCGCATTGACTGGGAAATGGAGGTAGACTGGGAAGATGAGATTCTCATGGATATGTATTACCAGGGTGCGGATAAGTTCGCGGGTAAGCAACAGCTGAATACAGATAAATACGTTTATGAGTACGAATGGTATGACTGGAACGCCGCTGCTCATGACAAAAATGATGCTCCCCGTTCCAAGTACATCAAAAGAGATAAAGTGAACGTGTATCCTGACACCTTGGTTTGGATAAGAGACTATTCTTATTCTTACAATGAACCCATGACCAGAAATTATTACTGGCACCCTGCATTTGACGATTATCCTGTAGTTGGAGTGAACTGGGATATGGCGAATGCCTTCTGTTACTGGAGATCCAGATTATGGGATAAATACGAAGGGGCAGAGGTGAATACCGAGGAGTTCAGACTGCCTACAGAACACGAATGGGAATATGCTTCAAGGGGCGGGCGTGATATGGCTCCTTATCCCTGGGGAGGGCCTTACTTAAGAAATTCGAAAGGTTGTCTCTTGGCTAATTTTAAGCCGGGAAGAGGTAATTACCCTGAGGATGGCGGTTTGTACACCGTGAAAGTGGATAGTTATTTCCCGAACGAGTATGGATTGTACAACATGGCCGGAAATGTAGCTGAGTGGACCAGTAGTGCTTTCGACGAAAACGCTTATTCCTTCATTCATGACTTGAATGCGGATATTCGTTACGATGCGAAAGATGATGATCCTATTTCATTTAAAAGAAAGGTGATCAGAGGTGGCTCATGGAAGGATATAGCATTCTATTTGCAGACAGGAACGAGACATTGGGAGTATCAGGATACAACAAAATCATCTGTTGGTTTTCGCTGTGCACTTACATTCCTGGGAAGATCTATAGACGACTTTTAATTGAACGCCTGTTGGTATAAAAACGGTTACAAACCATTCAGCAGGTTTTTTAACGCGTATATTTAAAGAAAATATTTTTCTGCCACTTGGCAGCGGGGCTGTTTAGTGTCAGAAAGTGAAGAATAATTCCAATATTTATTAACAAATTAAATTCAAAGGGCAATGAGTTTCTTGAAATCAAAAGGATTTAAGTATCTAAAAAATCTTATAATCGGTGTCGGTGCAGCTGTAGTACTATTAGGTGCACTCTTTAAATTAGAGAGCTGGGAAGGAGCAAGTTTGATGTTGACCATCGGATTGTGTACGGAGGCTTTCATATTTTTCTTCCTCGGCGTCATTGGCCCGGAAAAGGATTATTACTGGGAGAAGTTATATCCTGGATTGGACGCTTACAATTCAAACCTGACTCCATTGACAGCTGGTGATACCGGTGCAGGAGCGCCAAAAGCGTTGGATGGAGAAGTTGTTGAAAGTAGACTGGGCGGTATGCTTACAGAGCTACAAACGATGTCCAAAAGCATGTCTTCTTTGAAAGCTTTGCAGGAAGTAGACTTTTCTAATGTGGAGGAGCAAATGAATGGTATGAATGACTTCTACTCCAAGATGCAGGAGGCTTTGGGCAACATGTCCGACTCAATTGAAGACACAAAGATTTACAAGGATCAGTTGGCAGCGTTGAATAAGAACCTCGGTTCTCTTAATTCTGTGTATGGCAACATGTTGAATGCTATGACGGTTAAAGGCGGCGATAATTAATCATTTTTGTTCCCTAAAACCAGAATTATTAACCAAATAAAAGCATTAAACTATGTCAATACCTAAGGAACCGCGGCAGCTGATGATCAACCTGATGTACCTGGTGCTCACAGCTTTGCTCGCGTTGAACGTTTCGGCGGAGGTCATGAATGCCTTCTTCGATATCGATAAAAGTTTAAGTAAATCTGCTTCTTTGGCTGCAGGAAATGCAGACGATACCAAGAAAGGTATTGAAGGAGCATTTGAAGGTCCGAAAGCACCTTTAAAACCCATCCTTTATGGGGCTATGGATGCCACGAAAGAAAATGTCGATGGTTTCGTAGAATACGTAGAATCTATAAAGACGCAACTCATTGATGGTTCCGGTAACAAGAACGGCGTAATTGATGAGGGCGATATGGGTAAATACGGAAAGCCAAAGGGTAAGAAAAATAAGGATATTACCACAAGGCTCCTTGTTGAAGGGGGTGTCGGAGAAGAATTGCGGGACAATATTGTTAAGTTGCGCTCGCAAATCATTTCTGAATATACCAAAGCCGTTTCAAATGAGACGGTTATAGATGTGGCAAAATTGAATACTAAGGATAAGGAAGAGGTCAATAAGAAAATTGCAGCTTTCGATCACGCGGTGGAGTTGAAGCCTAAATCTGTAGAGGAAATTAAGGCAACGACAGACAAAAGTACGTGGTCTGAGTACAAGTTTAAGCAGATGCCAATAGCAGCAATCCTGCCTGTACTGACAAAATTTCAAACGGATGCGAGAAATGCTCAGGCTCTTGCAGCTAACGAGTTTGCTCAGTTAGTTGGAGGTAGGGAAGTCGTTCTGGATAAGTTTTTCCCAATCATGAACGCCAAGCGTGGATATGTGATTAAAGGGGAGAAATTTGAAGCTGAGGTTGCGATTGGCGCCTTTTCAAATGAATTTGCCAAAACATCAAGTATAACGGTCAACGGAACTCGCATTAATTTGAACGATGAGGGTAAAGGGACCTATACGGAGACGGCAAATAAATATGGAAAGAAAACGCTTAATTTGAAAGCCAGAGTAGAGAATCCATTGACTGGGGAAGTTATTGAGGGATCTAGTTCTTTCGATTATGAGGTCGGGGAAAGATCTGCCTCTATGTTCTTAACCAAAATGAATGTCTTTTACATTGGCGTGAATAACCCATTTGAAGTGTCTGTTGCAGGTGCCTCAAGTAACGAAGTGAATGTGAGTGCTACAGGAGCAGGAGCCAAAATTAGTGGTTCTGGTGGGGATTACAGCGCTACGGTGTCAACGCCGGGTGATGTGAAAGTCAATGTTACAGCGCCGGGATTGCAAAAGGCCTTCAACATTAGAGCGAAAAGAATACCTGACCCTGTGGCCACATTAGGTGGAACAAATAAGGGCGGAAAGATTGGAAACGGTACTTTTAAGGCTCAAAGAGGTCTGATTGCTGTTTTGGAAAGTTTTGACTTTGATGCGAGATGTGACATTCAGGGCTTTGAATTTGTGAGAGTACCACAACGTCAAGATCCGATTGTGAAGCCA
>DATFJT010000331.1:0-4205 GCA_035269065.1 Saprospiraceae bacterium
AATTTGTGTAATCAAGTTTCGCGCGCAGTGGTGGTTAGTCATCACCAATCCCATATCGGATACAAAGGAGCCGGAGCAATTCGGAAGGCGTACGGCACTCATGCGTGCATGTTCAAATCAATCTTCATCGGGATTAAAATCATACGTTTCTGCAAAATAATCGGAAGGGGCGTATTCGAAAGTCCACATTCGTCCATTATCGAGGATAGAAGAGGGGACAGGTTCATACTCCGGAAGCAGAGATTCAGGAACCTCCTGGACAACTGGCTCATCAACTTCAGGTGCTGTTGCCTGCTGCGGGGCAGCACAGGCTGTTAACAAAAATAAGATTGGTATTATGAATTTGAATAGATTGAAAGGTAGTTTCATGTTCAACTCAATGATTAGATTGTGAATATTTAGCTGCACTGCGATGGCAGATATTATGAAAATACTATAAGTATGTAATCTATTGGATAATTGTGAAAATAGGAACAACAGAATTATGAAAGTAGATCAAAAATGCCGTAGAATTGGGCTATAGCACTTTACCCAATTCGAAATATTTACAGATCGACAGGATATGAACTGAATCTGATCTCAGAAATGAAATGATCTATGAAAAGAATACTTTTAAAAACTTTTTTCACTTTTATTTTGCTGCTTTCGTTTTCTGCAGTGCTCATCTATTGGATGGAAGCGGAAAAGGAGATCCGCGTTCTTTGCTCCATGTTTGAGGAGGGTGATTCAATAGAACAGGTAAAAACTACATTGGATACCGCAAATCTGTTAAACTATGAGACTATTCAAACAGGAAGTGATCAATCAATATTATTGGCTGAAAGTCCCTTTGACCTTTACTCTGCTAAGTGCAGCGTATCGTTTGATAGGCAGGATATGGTTGCTGAGGTAAAATTTTCGCAATTTATTGATTTAAACAGAAACCTGGCGATAATCGGCAGTTTAATACTTTTAAGTCTTTCAGGGATGCAGTTTCTACTATCATTTGGCTTTCCCTATGGGGAGTACTTCTGGGGCGGCTACCACAAAGTTCTGCCAGTTCATCTGAGAATCGGCAGTTTTGTTTCCTTCTTGCTGTTGAGCACCGCCATGGTTGTATTGTTACATCAAATTGAATGGATAGATATTCAGTTCTTAAATTTACCATTTAGTGAGCTGAACATTTTTTTTAGTTTGCTTTTTTTGTTGAGCACATTGGCAAACATCAATTCTGAGAGTGAAAAGGAGAGGATGGTCATGACGCCTTTAGCCAGTATTCTATATTTTTCATTTCTGTCTTCAATTTTTGTTATGTAGAACCTATTTCAACCCATTGCATAGAGAACGAAAGATATCCGGGTCATCTCTAAGATCATGGCCTTTTACTCTAAGGATGACATTACTCGTATGGATAGAGCTTGATCTGCTTTTTCCTTCAAACTTCTGAGGCTTGGATTGTATGATTTATTTACAGCGAATATCCATTCCCATAATCGATCTCATTTTTTTATAAAGTGTATTTAAACCTTAAACATCCAAAATTCTTTTGTTTCATGTTTGCAGATATTTAGATTTTCTGAAAAAACAATAACAAGAAGAGCAACCGAGCAAAGATCACATGAATTTTCAAAGAGAAGATAACCCGGATTGGCTTGATCTTATTGATTGCTATTGGGAATCCCATGACATGAATGGACATGAAAAATACATCTATCCATCTTTGCCGGAACCTTATATCAACATTTATTTCCCCATATCATCCGAAGAGGGAGCAACTTTAAAAGGCATTTCATCACAAACGGACTTTTTTGAGATGAAAGCAAAACTGTTTGGGGTGAGACTATTTTTGAAAGGATATTATTATCTGCAACTTGAAGATTGCGCGAAAGTGAGCAATCAAATTGTTTATTTAGAGGATGTGGGCAAACAGGTTGAAACTAAATTATCCTGTGAAATATCACAATCTAAAAATTTTCAGGACAGAGTATCACTGTTTAAAGATTATTTCCAAGAAAAAGGCAAATATACGCTTAACCGAAAGGAATCAAATATTTCTGCAGCGTTTCAATATTTAGGTAATAACTATAGAAATCCTCAAGTCATTAAAAACTATGCTGAAATAGCCGGTTTTTCCTCACGCACTATAAATCGATGGTTTTCAACAGATATTGGGATACCCCCTAAAAAGCTATCCAAAATTTTTCGCTTTCATAAAGCACTTGGAAAACTTCATTTACAAAGGGATCGGAGTTTTTATTTGGATCTTGGATACTACGACCAATCACATTTTATCCGGGATTTTAAAGAATATACCGGTGTATCACCCGAAAAATATTTAGAAATAGTGTCGGATCTGTACAATACGGGGTGAGAATATTTCTCTAAAATTTGAGTCAATGAAACCTACATTTGACTATATGGGAAATTAATGATCACTTCAACGTTTAAAACTAGTTTAAAGAGGGGTATTGCTTACCTGATAGATTGTTTTCTGATCTTAGTTTATGCCGTTATTCTTTTTAATGTCTCTTTGCTAATCAATAAAGTTTGGCCATACTTTCACCTTCTTGAAGATTCATACTCAATTCGACATTTGGTAAGCATTGCTACACTTACCGTACCGGCCATTCTCTATTTTGGGTTCATGGAGTATTCAAAAAGAAGAGCCTCTTTGGGTAAACTAGCCATGAAATTGAAAGTCAAGTCTGTTGATTCTGAAATCCTATCGTTAAATAGTTTGCTTTTACGCAATGCAGTTAAACTCTTGCCCTGGGAAATAGCCCATTTAACATATCAGCTATATCCTGATTTTTTCCTAACGGGAGAAATTTCATCTATTGGGGTATTTATAGGATTTGGTATTTCCTACGGGCTTCTATTTATCTATATGATTATAGCCTTCTTGAGAAATGATGGGCGAACAGTCCACGATTTATGTACAAATACACAGGTAATTGCATCAAAGTGATATGAAAAAATCAATTCTTCTTTTGCCCCTTCACGATGTACTGTTTAATCAACCTGTGATTGCACAAGAAAATGGTCCGTCAAAAAAACAGTTAAATGCAGTAATTGCATACTTGTCACTTGGATATTTGCAAAAGGATTTTAAAGAAATAAACCAATATTCAACCGACAATGACATGCCTGTTTTCAGCACTTTTGGGGTCGATTTGGGTTTTGGTGGAATGTATTTTTTAAAAGGTATTTAATGCCATAAATGCAAAACTTTTAATCCTTGGATAAGAAGATTCCGAATAAAATTATCATTGTAAAAGAGGAGAGAGAGTCCTAAAATGATAGGAACCCAATATTGAAAAATCATTTATGGACAGTAGAAAAGTTTATGTAACACGGATTGCCTTAACAGTGGCACTCGGCGGATTTTTGATGGGGTTCGACGCATCCGTTATTTCCGGAGTAGTTCGTTTTATCGAGCCTGAATTTGATCTCTCAAAATTGCAGCTCGGGTGGGCAGTCGGTTCACTTACCTTAACCTCTACACTGGGAATGCTGATTGCAGGCCCGTTGAGTGATCGCTACGGGCGGCGAACTATTCTTAGATTGGCAGCTGTTCTATTTGCTCTATCAGCAATTGCTTCAGCCTTGGCGCAAACGTTTTGGTTTCTGGTAATTGCAAGAATGATTGGAGGGTTTGGCGTCGGTTTTGCTTTGATCATACCACCTATGTATATCGGTGAAATTGCTCCGCCAAAAATCAGGGGTCGGCTGGTGAGCTTCAACCAGCTGAACATTGTTGTGGGTATTTCTGCCGCCTTTTTTACCAACTATTTGATTTTACAGTGGGCACAGTCGGATTATGGATGGGCGCAGGCACTCATGATGGATGAACACACCTGGCGCTGGATGCTGGGTCTGGAAACCCTGCCGGCTATTGCATATTTCATAGGATTATATTTTGTCCCTCAAAGCCCTCGATGGCAGATTATGAAGGGAAACAGAGTAGATGGAGAGAATACCCTCAATCAAATTGTAGGACCTGATGCCGCTAAAAAGCAGATCAAAGAAATCCTGCATAATCTGGAGGCCGATAAAGAGAGGGAGAAAGTTTCAATCAAAGAGATCTTCCATCCATATTTACGATATGTACTGCTGATTGGTGTAACGCTTGCCATTCTGCAGCAGATAACCGGTATCAACGCAGTATTCTTCTACGCTCCGGTTATTTTTGAGCAGTCGGGTATTGGAACGGACGCCTCATTTAT
>DATFJT010000332.1:0-6662 GCA_035269065.1 Saprospiraceae bacterium
GATTTGTGGATATAGTGTTATATTTATGACCCAATCCACGACATACTATGAAGAAGACGTGTAAAGAATGCCAAAAGGAGTTTATCGGCAGAATGGATGCTAAGTTTTGCTCTTCTGATTGCAGAAGCTCCTTTCACAATAAAAAGAACAGGGGGCAGAGAAAAATGGTGCGTTCTATCAATAAAGTGCTCTGGAACAATCGACAAATACTCAGAAGTCTTAATCCTGAAGGAAAAGCCTCTGTGCACAAATCTAAGCTCACGGAACGGGGATTTAATTTTAAATACTTCACGAATATTTTTGAAACCAAGTCGGGCAATGTCTATCACTTTTGTTATGATCTTGGTTATTTCGATGCTGGCAATGGTTATTTAACCCTGGTTGTAAGACAGGAATACGTGGATTGATTATATTAGGCTTATCATTCACAAAAAATTAAAAATATGGGAGCATTTATCTGGTGGTTGCTGGTTGGTCTGGCGGCTGGAGCTTTAGCCAAGTCCATTACACCCCAAAAGGAAAAAGGAGGTTGGATTTCATCTTTAATAGTCGGATTGTTAGGTTCTATGATCGGTGGCTGGGTATTTGGCCTTTTCGGATTTGATGTCTCCGGAATTATTGGCTCGGTATTGGCTGCATTAATAGGAGCGCTGTTATTGTTATTTATCTATTACAAATTTCTGGCAGATAAGCTTAACCTACCTATTTAAACGAACCAATGTATAAGTAACAAGGCCCGCCTAAACAGTGGGCCTTCTTTTTTTCTTTCTTTTGTATAAAATATTGTGACATGGTGAGAATGAACATGGTGCTCTGGCTACTCCTTTCCATTTTTTTTCTGTTTCCTTCCTGTAAGAACGATTCGGTGGACAAAGCCCCGCCACCGGCTTTATCTATGCCTTATTCCCCAGGGCAGCCTGTGGCAATCAGTGCGCACAGGGGGGGTAAATTATTGGATAGCATGCCGGAAAATAGCCTGGAAACCATGGATTACCTGTACAGAAATGGTATTACCATGTTTGAAGTGGATGTCAACCAGGCAGGAGACGAAACACTCGTTTTACTCCATGACAAGAGCCTCGAGCGCACGACAACGGGTGCGGATCGCTTGAAAAATTACAGCTACCGGGAATTGCGACAATTTAACTTAGTGGATCATCAAGGGGTGATCACTCCTTTTAAAATACCGCGCCTTAAAGACGTGCTCCATTGGACGGGAAAGCGAAATGAAGTTGTTCTTCAATTGGATCTTAAGAGAGCTCCTTTAGATGACCTGGCAATGGCCCTTGATTCTGCTCAGGTACTTGATCAGGTGATCATCATTGCTTATTCTTTGAGCCAGGCTTTGGATATTCATCAAAAGATCCCTTCCGTCATGCTGTCGGTTAATATGCGAAATGAGAAGGAATTCAAGACCATCATGAACAGCAAATTACCTAAGGATAGGCTGATTGCATTTACCGGCACACGTCTTTCCAATCCGGGGTTGTATCAAAAAATTCACGAGGCCGGCATTAAATGTATCCTCGGCACGCTGGGCAACCTGGATCGCGCAGGGGAAAAGAGAAATTTTGAACCATTTCGCGAATACATTGATATGGGTATAGACGTTTTGGCAACCGATATGCCACTCAAGGCATACGCTGCGGTCGGTCAATTGAAAACAAAGTAGTTTATGCGGAACTCGGGGTTGGCCATTATCTTCTTTACCATGTTCATTGATTTGCTTGGATTTGGCCTGATCATACCGATTCTACCTATTTACAGCGAGCAATTGGGTGCTTCAGGCTGGATGATTGGCCTCATTGTGGGCTCCTATTCCATGATGCAATTCATCTTTGCCCCGGTCTGGGGGAATCTGAGTGATCACCTGGGGAGAAAACCTATTTTGCTCGGAAGTATTGCCATCAACGTGGCGGGGTACATTTTTTTCGCAAATGCTTCGACCCTTTTTCTTTTATTGCTTTCCCGCTCGTTTTCAGGTATAGGCTCTGCCAATATTTCTGTGGCTCAGGCCTATATTAGTGACATCACCACGGCAGAAAACAGGGCCAAATCGTTCGGGCTAATAGGGGTAGCATTTGGCTTAGGCTTCATACTGGGTCCGCCTTTTGGAGGGTTCCTCAAAGAGAATTACGGAATAGCGGCCCTGGGGTACACCGCTTCGGCCTTGTCGGCCCTCAATTTATTCTTTGTTTTTTTCTTTCTAAAAGAGTCCTTTACGGACAGACCAGAGGGGAAATTCGTCTGGAAAAACCCCTTTAAGGGGATCTTGGAAGGATTTCGTAAGCCAATTGTTTCTGAAATCATGACGATCACCTTTGTGTATATTTCTGCTTTTTCCATGATGCACGTCACGGCATCTTTGCTTTGGCAAAATCAATACAACAAAAGTGAAGCAGAGATAGGGTATATTTTTGCCTTTATTGGTATGTCCGTGGTGGCTGTGCAGGGCACCCTGGTAGGCCCTGCGACCAAGCGATTTGGAGAGCGCAACATGCTTCGGGCTGGTTGTGGTTTAATGGCAATAGGATTGGCCTCCATGCCTTTTGTGCCGGCTCAGGTATTCTATCCCTTGATGTTGGTTTCTTTGCTCATCATCGCATTTGGCAATGGGTTTTCATCTCCATCCATCCAATCATTGCTTTCTCAGTCCGTCGAACCTCATGAACAGGGAAAATTCATGGGCATTAACCAGTCCCTGGGTTCCCTGGGGCGGGTAATTGGTCCTATCATGGGTGCGGCAATTTATGAGTATTACTATGTTTCCCCTTATGTTCTCGCCGGTTTGATGATGATAGCCTGCCTGTTTTTAACCAGGCGCATACCGGGATTTTGAGTGAAATCAATTGACGATTTATCTTAGAAGATTTTGTAACTTGTATGCTTACGATAAATGAATGCTGCTATGAGAATTGTATGGACCTCTGTTCTGACCTTGCTATCTTTTTGCCTTTGGGCACAACCAGTTTACCAGTCTTCAGATTACGGGACTGTTAATAGCGAGATTACCTTTAGCGGGGCCGCTATTGATTCCGTGTTAATCAACAACCAAATCGCCAATGAGGGTGCAAATGCATCATGGGATTTTTCTGACTTGCAAATCGTAGATCAATTCACTGTTTCACCGGAAACGAAAGCCGAAAGTGGTTACCAGATAGGATTTATCACTACTTGTATAGGCCAAGGGGGCAATCCCCTGGAGTGTAATTCTATTTGGAGCAATGATGTGGATTATGCCATACCTGTTGAAGCCAACTTTGGTGGGGCGCTCGGTGCTGGATTTCAAATAAGCCAGATAAAGATATTTCGAAAACTGGAGAATGACTTGTTAACAGAAGCGATTCTTGGGTTGGAAGTCAATGTTGGTCAAGCTTTTCAGCTTGGATTTGCCTACAACGAATATGATACCATTTACCAATTTCCACTCGAATTTGGAAAGCGCTTTACACATCCTTCTTCATACGATTTGGATTTTACCACTTTTGGAGCACCATTTGCTTATTTGCACGACCAAATCCGATCTTCCCTAGTTGACTCTTATGGCAGTCTTGAAACGCCCTATGGCAGTTTTGATAATTGTTTGAGAATGGCCACTCAAATACAGTTTTTTGACACACTCCTCTTTCAAGGACAACCTGTGCCGCTTCCAAGGACGGAAATCATTTACGAATGGTTCCAAAGTGGATTTGAGGCTCCTGTATTAGAAGTGCGTGCCATCGATACCCCTTTACCCGGTCCTTTGAGCATTACCTCAGTTCAATTCTACGATTCACTGCGTTGCCTGACGCCAAATGCTCTTTTTGTGCCGGATACGCTCAGCAGGCCATTGACTGATGGGGTAGCAGAGTTTCAATTTTTTAATCAGAGTACGCTAGGATCCCAATACGAATGGGATTTCGGCGATGGCAACAGCTCGACAGCAGAATCACCAACCCACGGCTATACAGCTGCCGGAGAGTATACAGTGACCCTGACCGTATGTAATGAGGTTTGTGATCCCGAGGTGTGCACGGAATTCAGCGTCGATATCGAAGTTACCGAGCTTACAAGCCATGGCGAAGAGCAACTCTCTGACGGTATGGATTTATGGTACAACCAAAGCGCCTTTATTTTAGATGCCACTTTTCCCCAGCCAAGAGGAAATTATGAAGTTTTTGATGCCACCGGAGCACTGGTTTTGAAAGGAAAAGTCAATCAGACTAATGTGCAAGTACCTGTCAACCAGCTGAGCAATGGGTTTTACGTCTTGCGTTGGGTGACTGACGAAGCGACAGCAGCACGGTCCTGGATGAAGTATTGATTCAAGGGCTCTGAGTGGGGGGCTTAAGGCCGGGATACCAAAATAAATATTTAACACTGAGATGACACCTTATGTCTTTTAATGGGATCTCTTAGGCCCAAAAGGACGCTTCGCAAATTTAAGTCATTCTGCCTACTTGAAAGAGTTGCCATCGGGACTAACTGGTTTGGGGCCTTTGTCTGTCAATCAAACCAACTCTCTGCCAGACGCTTTTCATGCCCCTCGTCTCCGTGATGGAAAAACTCATTTTTTTCGGGATCGTAGCGGTATTCTTTCTGGTAATCGTCGATATTTTCTGCAATGTCTTTCACTGCTTGCACACAGAACTCGACCTCTTCGTTGGTCATTACGGGGTGTAAAGACATACGCACCCATCCTGGCTTGGATGTATTGCATCCTGTGTCGATGGCACTTGTGATTTCCCTGGAAAGCTCCTGCGAAACTTGTAAGAGGTAATGGCCGTAAGTGCCCGCACAAGAGCAACCACCCCGTGTTTGAATACCAAACTTATCACTCAGTAGTTTAACGACGAGATTATAATGTGCCTGATCTAGGTAAAACGAAAAGATGCACAGGCGATTCTTAATGGGATCAGCCAGCATATGTAAGCCTTCAATTTCGTCAAATCCCTTCCATACGATTTCCGCCAGTTCATCTTCTCGCCTGCGAATAAACGTACAATTCATCTGCTCCTTGAGCAACATGGCTTTAGCCGCCTTAATGGTTTGTAAAAATGGTGGAGTGCCTCCGTCTTCGCGCAATTCTACTTCATCGAAATAGCGGTGTTCTCCCCAGGGATTGGTCCAGCTAACAGTCCCGCCTCCCGGATGATCGGGTATTTTATTCTGATACAATTCTTTATTGAATATGACGACACCCGGTGAACCGGGTCCTCCCAGGAATTTATGCGGAGAGAAATAAATAGCATCTAACTGTTTGGCCGGATCTTCGGGGTGCATGTCGATGTCGATGTATGGCGCACTGCAGGCAAAATCAACAAAGCAATAGCCTTCGAATTCATGCATTTTGGCTGCGATCTCATGATAAGGAGTGAAAACACCTGTTACATTGGAACAGGAGGTAATCGCAGCAATTTTGGTCTTTTTATAGCGGTATTGGTCCAAAACATTTTCCAAAGCTGTTATGGAAAATAGTCCATGGTCATCCGGAGGTACTACGACTACTTCTGCTATAGTTTCCAACCAGCTGGTTTGATTGCTGTGATGTTCCATGTGGCTCACGATGACCAATGGTCGCTCCTCATCCGTCAATTGACACCGGTCTTTGAATTTTTCATGCACCTTCAGGCCGAGAATACGCTGTAGTTTGTTGATGGCCCCAGTCATGCCGGAATGACAACAGATAAGGATATCCTGGTCATTGGCACCTACGTGTTCCTTGATGATGTGCCTGGCCTGGTGGTAGGCATGGGTCATCGTACTACCTGTAAATGACGTCTCCGTGTGGGTATTGGCCACATATGGTCCTATATCATTAAGGATTTGCTCTTCGATAGGACGATACAGTCTGCCACTTGCTGTCCAGTCCGCATAAATCATGGGCATCTTTCCATAAGGCGTATCAATAGGATGATCCATACCCACAACATGCTTCCTGAATGAATCGAAATGGTTTTCCAGGTGTATCGTGCTTTTTTCTATAATCTCCATGCCTATTAATTGAGTTCTGCAATATCTTTTTTAATTCGGGCCACCAGTTTTCTCGCTTCAGATTCTGATTCGCTTTCGCTGTAAATTCTGACTATTGGTTCTGTATTGGATTTTCTCAGGTGGATCCACCCCTCATCAAAATAGATTTTTAGGCCATCAACATCATCCTGTCGCTGATGACCATACTTCTCTTTTAATTTTTGAACAAGCTTATCTAAATCTATCTCAGCCACTGACATTTTATCCTTGACCATATAGTAATCTTTATAACTGCTTCTCAATTGAGAAACACTTTGTCCGGTCGACGCGAGATAAGATAGAAAAATGGCTACTCCGGCCAGGGCATCCCTGCCATAGTGAAGCGCAGGTAAGATGACGCCACCATTGCCCTCTCCGCCAATAATGGCCTCTACTTCCTTCATTTTGGAGACGACATTCACCTCACCTACCGCACTGGAATAATAGTCAACACCGTGTTTGCGGCAGACATCCTGCAAAGCAATACTTGAAGACAAATTGGACACGGCCGCCCCTTTCTGGCGTTCTAAGATATAATCAGCGACGGCCACGAGGGTGTATTCTTCTCCGAAGAACTCTCCTCTCTCGTCAATAAAAGCCAAACGGTCCACGTCGGGGTCTACGACAATACCCAGATCGTAATGGCCATTAGCCGCCTCTTTTAGAGTTTC
>DATFJT010000333.1:0-3308 GCA_035269065.1 Saprospiraceae bacterium
ACCGCATCACGAACACGTAGGGCAAACAGGTGTGGCCATACGTCCGAATTTGTATATCGCCATCGGTATTTCCGGGGCAATTCAACACCTGGCAGGGGTGAATCAATCCAAGACTATTGTTGTGATCAACAAAGATCCGGAAGCACCATTTTTTAAAGCCGCAGATTATGGGATATGCGCCGACCTGTTCGATGTGGTACCGCGACTTATTGAGTCGTTTAAGAAGTTTCAGTCAAGCAATTGATTGAAATCAGAGGAATTTAAGGTATGAAGAAGATCGAGATAGAAATAGTATCCATCACGCATAGCATTGCGCAGTCGCACAACTACGCCGTGTTGCTTTCAGAAGTCAATGGGAAAAGACGTCTTCCAGTCGTTATCGGGGGATTTGAAGCCCAGGCCATCGTTGTCGCTCAGGAAAGGCTTAAGCCGAACCGGCCGTTGACCCATGATTTATTTAAGAACACCCTGACCTATTTCGACATTAATCTCAAAGAGGTGGTCATCAACAACCTGGTAGATGGTATTTTCTATGCCGTTTTAGTGTGTGAGAAAGAAGGAGAACTCTATGAAATCGATTCTCGCACGAGCGATGCATTAGCATTGGCCGTGAGATTTGACTGCCCGATTTTTACCTATGAATTCATCCTGGACCAGGCGGGCATCATGTTAGAAGAATTGCCGGAAGAGGAGCAGGAAAAAGAACAGCAAAAAGCACAACCACGTAAGAAAGGAGGTCGTAAGAAAATCGAAAACCTCACGCGTGAAGAACTGGAAAAAATGCTTGATGAGGTCCTGGACAAGGAAAATTACGAAAAAGCCGCCTCCATCAGAGACGAACTGAAGCGCCGCAATCAAAACGACAGCTGATTCGCATCTGCTGTGAATTCACCATATGTCAAGGTCCTTATTCCTCGATTTGCAGAATTGACTTCTTCCTGGCCGTGGGCATAAATTGAAGGAATGAAACCGAATCTGAACTAGCTGTTCAAAACTTTCTGCAAAGCCAGATTGGCCTGGCTTATATCTTCCATCGACACATCCATATGCGTCACCAAACGAATGACCTGGGCACCGAAAGGAACGGCGCCCACTCCCCTGTCTTTTAACTTTTCGCAAACTTCTGCCGCTGTACCTATTTCAGATGACACCTCAAATAAAACAATGTTGGTTTCCGGCTTCTTACATTCTAAAACATGCTCCATTCGAGCCAGGGCATTGGCGAGCTGGCGCGCCTTGTGATGATCTTCCTCAAGCTTTTCTACATGATGGTCGAGCGCATACATGCCCGCTGCTGCTAAATAGCCCACCTGTCGCATACCACCGCCCATGACCTTTCTCACACGTCTCGCCTCAGCAATAAAATCTCGTTTGCCTATTAACAGGGATCCCACCGGAGCACCCAGGCCTTTGGACAGACAAATGGAAATACTGTCAAAGCAACTCCCTATCTCCGAGGGACTATAAGCTTTGGCTACTACTGCGTTGAACAGGCGAGCGCCATCCAGATGAAGCGCTAAATTTTCTTGCTTGCCATAAGCATATATATCGCGCATGTCCTGCAAATCGTAGCAGGTGCCCCCACCCTTGTTACAGGTATTTTCCAATACGATCAATTTAGGCCTTGGCAACCAGTCGTGCACCGGGTGTTCCAGGGCTTTGAGGTCTGCCACAGAGACGATACCTCCCTCAACATCAGTCATTTTGATGCCAATACCTGAATGAAAGCTGTAACCACCTACTTCGTACTGGTAAATATGTGATCGGACATCACACCAGACTTCGTCCAAAGGTTTTGTATGCACTTTCAGGGCAATTTGATTGGTCATGGTGCCAGAGGGACAAAAAAGTGCTGCCTCCATCCCAAACATGTCAGCGGCTTTTTCCTGTAGTTTGATGACCGTGGGATCTTCATTGAATACATCGTCCCCGACTACGGCAGACATCATAGCCTTCAGCATGCCCGGGGTGGGCTTCGTCACGGTATCTGATAGTAGATTGATCATTGTCCTTCAGTTCAAACGGGAATTTAGGGAAAAAAGAAGGGGAATCAAGGTCTTTGTTGAGGAATATACCATTCAGGTTCACCAATTCTGTTTTACCGGAATAAAATTCAGCGCAATCCTCACCCTTTTGAGTATTCCATAAAAGTATCTGCGAGTTGCCAAGATTTGTATTGGCCCAAATCTTCTAATTCCATGACTTTCCAAACACCTAATCGTAATATTGCAATAACACTTATCAAATAATCTCGGTTGAGTTTTTACCGCCAAAGGCACCGTGCCTAACATAAAAATCGACCCTGCTGGCAAATGCCTCACAAATGATAATCTACCTGAGAAACCAATCCTATTTTCGAAACTTCGGGAAGCTACAGCCTGACAAATTGCAGTTTGATCAGAAAAGCTATTTGTCACTTGGCGTGTTTGGTTCCCTTCTCATAGACCAAATCGCCGCACGCATCCGTTGAATGACCGTGTTCGTCAAAAACTTTTATCCGTTTACCTTTCTTATTGTTACTTTCTCAATTGAATTGAGGTGAATGATACACTTAAAAAACATTTGGAAATCCTATCGCACCGGTGAAACCAGGCTCGAAGTGCTCAAAGGCATAGACCTGGACATTCAGGCCGGCGAAATGGTGTCTATTATGGGGACCAGTGGCTCCGGGAAGTCTACCCTGCTCAATGTCATCGGACTGTTGGACCACTTTGACAAAGGCCTCTACGAATTGGATGGAAAGTCCATGAATGCCCTCAGTGAAAGCCAGTCCGCTCTTTACCGCAACCAATATTTGGGATTTGTCTTTCAATCTTTCAATTTACTTCCCTTCAAAACGGCAGCCGAAAACGTTGCCCTGCCCCTTTACTACAGGGGTATTGCACGGAAGGACCGCATGGACAAGGCCCTGGAAATGCTGGACAGAGTTGGTTTGGCAGACCGGACGGAACATCTTCCCAGCCAATTGTCCGGGGGACAGCAACAAAGAGTCGCCATAGCAAGGGCGCTGATCAACGATCCGAAAGTCATTCTCGCAGATGAACCCACAGGAGCCCTCGATACAGAAACAGGAAATGCAGTCATGAACCTCTTCGACGAAGTCAATGCAGAGGGCATGACCATCCTTGTCGTCACACACGAACAGGAAGTGGCCGAACGGACCAGACGCATTATACAAATTAGAGACGGATTGATATTGTAATATGTTTGACCGGGACAAGTGGACGGAAATATTGATCAGCATCAGCAGGCACAAACTGCGCACCATCCTGACTGCCTTTGGAATCAGCTGGGGTATATTCATGCTG
>DATFJT010000334.1:0-3104 GCA_035269065.1 Saprospiraceae bacterium
TTGTAATTTGGAGTAAACAATTCATTCTCATGATCAATAAACACCTCGTAGAAGAAAGAAGTCGTGATATAGGTGACTTTCTGGTGGGAAGGTTGCTCCCTTTTCGCAAAAAAAGACAGGTCGGGCCATTCACTTTTATAGATCACATGGGTCCTACCGATCTAGGCAATGATCGTTACCTGGATGTAGATCAACACCCACATATAGGTCTGTGCACGCTAACATGGCTCATCGAAGGAGAAATTGAGCACAGGGACAGCATGGGCACCATACAGCGCATCAGACCCGGAGATGTGGGTTTTATGTGTTCGGGAAGTGGAGTCACTCATACCGAACGCACTCCTGCCGAATTGAGAAACGGCCAGGACTCAAGAATTCATGGCTACCAGGTTTGGGTGGCGCTTCCCAAAAATATGGAGCAGGCCAATCCTTCTTTTCAGTATTTGACAAGAGAAGAATTGCCTCAATGGAGGGAAGGTGAATTGTCCATGATCATGATCGCCGGGAAAGGTTTTGGCAAAAGCTCACCCCTGGAAGCTCCCGGTGAAGCATTTATGTTGGATGTGCGTTCCAATTCTTCCACAGCTCAATCCTTTCAATTAGATGGAGAATTGCAGGGAGAAATCGCATTTATCGTGGTGGAAGGCAGCGTAAAAAGCGGAGAAGATGAAATACAAGCCGGACAAATGCTCATTTCTAAAACAGAAGACCAGTGTGGAATTGAACTCAATCCCAATACCCATCTGCTCATTTTCGGAGGTAAACCCTATCCTGAAGAGCGGTTCATAATGTGGAATTTCGTATCATCTGATAAAGAAGAGTTGACGCGGGCTGCACAACGTTGGATAGCCAAAGCATTTCCCAGGGTAGCGGATGATGACACTTATGTCCCTTTGCCGGAGGCACTCATGAACAGAATCAATAGAGAAAATGGATGATTTAAAACAAGTCGAAAGGAAAATGCTGGAAATGGAACTTCGAGTGCTAGTGCTTGAGAAAGCATTGCATGGTATTGTTAAAGAACACCCGATGATGCATTATCCGAATGCCTCTGATCTCGCAGGCATTAAAGCTGAAGCTCACTATGAGCTGCAGAAAAAATACCCGGACAAAAAAATCCCGTCTCCTTTTGGCTGAAGATATGGTTGTGGTTTTCTATCCAAAAATTGGAAAAGAGAATAGCCATAGCGTCTGTATTCCTTGTGATTGAGGCCATTTTCCATATTCGAAATGCTGATAAGACTTAAAACATCCTCAAATTGAAGATGCCTGATTTTTAAAAAAGTTCAGCATGCCTGTATTCATGGTGCCTTCTTTTGAGCAGGTGATTTAATACAAATTTTGTATTCCTTAGATAAATAATACCGTTAAATTTACCGAACTGACCTTACCAGTTACATGCAACATCCAATGATTTTTTGAGGCTGTGGTTTGGATCACTTACAGAACTAAGAAATACCAAAAAAGAACACCATGAAAAGAACCGGATACTGGTGGCTCATCGCCTTTTTATTGACACTTATTATTTCTTGTGCAGACGAGGACATCGTCATTGAAAACGAAGAGGACTTCCAGGAATTTCTCACAGAAGAAATGGACCTGCAAAATATACCGGCACTTTCCGTACTTATTTTTCAAGACAACAACATCCTGTATGAAAGCTATTTGGGTCAATCCAATCTTGAGCAACAAATTGACCTGCAGGATGACCACATGTTCCTATTGGCCTCAGTATCTAAAGTGATTACCGCGACCGCTTTGATGCAATTGTATGACATTGGAGCCATTGAATTGGAGGATGAGATCAATGATTACCTCGATTTCCCAGTGAATGTTCCAGGTCAGAATGTTCCTGTCACTTTTCAAATGCTGTTGACCCATAGTTCCGGCATTGCGGACGGCCCCTCGCTTGATGATCAGTATTATTACGGTGAGGATAGTCCTATTGCTCTTGGTGAGTTTTTAGAAGACTATCTCGTCCCAGGGGGGCAATATTACGATCAGGATGAGAATTTCTACGATTTTCGTCCGGGCACTGTGCATGAATACTCCAATGTAGGTACAGCACTGATCGCGTATTTGGTAGAGAAAATATCCGGGCAGGAATTCAATGCCTACTGCCAATCTGAAATATTTGACCCGCTTAATATGAGCAATAGTTTTTGGCGATTGGAAGATGCTTTACAGGCAGGTATTGTTGCACAACCATATGACTGGGATGACAATGAGAACAGGGTTATTGATCATTATACTTTCACTGACTACCCAAATGGTGGTATGCGCTCCACGGCCCGTGATTTATTTCAAGTACTTAAGGCTTTTGTTCTTAGGGGAGAATCAAATGGCTACCAACTGCTCAGTTCAAACAGTATTGAACTGATGACTGCTCCACAAATACCTGCAATCAATAATGAGGTGGGATTGCATTTGTTTCTCCTGGATGCTGATGAAGAATTGTGGGGACACGACGGAGGAGAACAAGGCGTTGCCACAATAGTCGCTTTCAATAAGGAAACTAAGGTCGGCGCCATCGTACTGTCTAACCAGGGAGAAGCAGATTTAGAGGAAATTTTATTGGCTTCTTATCAGCTGGGAATATTGATCAAATAGCTGGCAATCTAATCAGGACTTGGACTGATTGAGCGGCGCAATCGCAAAAAACCAAATGAACAGGAAAAGTAATTCTAAAATTGTCGATAGGGCTCATGCGCCAAAACGATACCCTGTGAAATCCAGATGTGAATTTTGACAGCGTACAGCTGAAAATTATTGACAGAACTTCAAAAACACTCAGAAAGTGTTAAAAAAAATAAAAAAAAGCTCATATGCCTTTCAATAAGAAGCGTAAGACATAATTTACCTATATTTCCACTTCATTAAAAACAGAATAGCATGAAACAAGTTTTACCTACATTGATTTTATTGTTCCTATTGACGTCTGCTTTTGGACAAACACAAAGGACAGTACTGTTAGAAGAATTCACCAATGCATCTTGCCCGCCTTGCGAAGCGCAAAACCCCGATTACAACGCCCTTATAGAGGCGAACAGGGACCGTATAGTATCCATAAAGTATCAGACTTCCTTCCCGGGATATGATCCTTA
>DATFJT010000335.1:0-7715 GCA_035269065.1 Saprospiraceae bacterium
CTGCAGGGACAACCGGATTCCTTAATCGGACAATGGGAAATCATCAATGCCTCACCAGCTGGAAATACGGGCAATCTGCAGTTTATGGGTGATGGTGCAGCAGAATTGATTTTTGACCAGCCGGGGGAGATAACATTGCAATACGGTGTATTTGCCGAGGATCCGGAATGTGGCATTGCAGCCATCGACGAAGTTGTTTTGAGCTATTTTGATCTCGAAATAGTCCAGGACAGCCTCTTTAATTGCAGGGATGGAGACTTTGTGGTAGATCTTGATGTTTATCCGGTGGACTCTGTCAATTTTCAACTTTTACCGGCAAGCCCTGGTGCATCTGTTCGACTTCTGAATGAGAAACAGTTGCTTGTGCAGGATTTACCACCAGGCGATTATCAATTGATAGGCAGCCTGGAACTGGACAACCCTGGATGCCTTGTAAGAGATACGGTGCGTCTTATCAGACAAGAGGCACCCGAGCCATTCATTGATTCATTGAGCCTGTGCTTTTCGGTGCCCCTGGTGGAGGGTGGTCTGGATCTGCCCTGGTATGAGCTGGACAGCCTCTTCTACGAGCTGGATACCGTATTGCTATGGTCGCGTCCGGCACCGGCTCCTGCTGACAGATTTGTGTCATTGGACCGCAATACACGAGAAATAAGCTACGCACTTGCCGATTTACCGGGTTTGTACGTTTTCAGGTATGTTTTTACTAAAGGTGGTTGCGAGACCTATATTGATTACCGCCTGAGATTGACAGATTCGATCTTTATTGACTTTCCCGATACACTCAGGGCATGCGCCGGGGACAGTATTGCCCTGCAACCCAATCCGAGATCGGGCGTGCGTTTCTCCTGGTCACCACCTGATTTTTTGGACGACTCCAATGCAGACAACCCTGTTTGGAGTGGTCCTGACGATCAATGGATTTTCGTCAATTACTCAGCCAGCAATGATACGCTTTGTTTCAATGTAGATTCTATTTTCATTGATGTGCTGGATCCTCCCGAATACGAATTGCCACCGGATAGCCTCTATTGTCAGGAACAAACACTCAATCTTGAAGTACAAACCTCACAGGAAACAAGCGTACGCTGGTACGAAGACAGGGATTTGCAGAATCTATTGCGGGAAGATCGATTTTATGTGCTTTTCCTGGAACGCAGTACAAAGCTTTTTGTAGAAGTGGAGCGCAATGGATGCACGGTTGTTGATTCCATTGAACTGACACTGGATGATTTGGATGTGCGTCTAGATGCGGACACCCTCTTGTGTACTTTCGAGGACAGCCTGCTCCTGGAACTGGAAGGAGATGATTTGAATGCTCTTGATATTCAATGGATGGAGGCACCGGGGATTATTTCTGAATCGCGAAATGAGCCAGGATTATGGGTTCGGGGTGATACGAGTGGGGTGTACCGCGTTTCCATAGCATCGGCAAGCGGATGCGCCCTGGAATTGACTGCCAGGGTCAATGTGTCCTCACTCGCTGCGGGTATAGATGCCCTGGCGGACCCTCCGACTATTTTGCCGGGTTCTGAAAGCCAATTGGAGTTGATCAGCGATTGTGATACCTGTGACATTATTTGGTCGCCGGCAGAAAGCCTGAATGATCCCGGTATTATTGACCCGCTGGCGAGCCCTATGATTACTACGACCTATACTGTGGAACAAAGAGACGGTCCCTGTATTGACACAGCCCGGGTGACGGTCAGCGTATTGGCCGATTGTGAGCCTCCTTACATTTACATTCCCAATGCCTTTTCACCGAATGGAGACAATTTGAATGAACAGTTCAGGGTCCTTGGCTCCGTCATTGAGGAAATCCATGTACGGATCTACAATCGTTGGGGTGAGAAAGTGTTTGAGAGCAAAGATTTGGATCATTGGTGGGACGGCACTTTCAAAGGTAAAAAAGTGATGCCTGATGTTTATGGTTATATCATAGAAGTGGGCTGTTTTGGAGGGCAAAAATACCTGAGCAAAGGCAATGTGACTGTATTGTACTGAGCTTTGGAACAGAGTTTTCTTCTTTCAGATTCAGATTTTTTCCTCATGTAAAAACCTAAAACTCTAAAAGAATCAGATCCTGCCATATTTATTGTTTCTCTGTTGAAACTGTTAAAGTTGCGCAAATGAGCGCTTCAAGCAGATAAAAATTCTATTTTGGTAGACATTTGCAATGTTTGAATCGTTGTGAATCTGAGGGACTTATTATTACAAACTTAAACATTGATACGATGGAAACTCCAAAGTACCACCTTAAAAGCTATGCTTTAACTACACTTCTTCTCTTTGCTTTTGCACTTTCAGGCTTTTCTCAATCACCATCTTTGACCATCGACTACGAACAGGTCGTCTGCATTAAAAACAATGACCCTGGATGTCGAGCGTATGTCGAAATTGTTGTGAATGCCACGAATTTCTGTCCGGGGGTGGAAATTGTCCAAAACTCTCCCTTAACCTCGGGCGAGGATCCAAGCGGTATATATGTTGTCGGTAGTTACAGCTTTGAGGTGACAGCAAGTGATACTTGTGGAAATGAGTTGACGGAAACAGTGGCTTTTGAGGTGGTCGATTGTCAACCACCTACCGCTATATGTACTTACGGTCTATCTATAGGACTATTGCCGGGCTGTAATGTTCCTTTAGACGGTTTCTCCCTGAATGCAGGTTCTGATGATAACTGTTCTGAGCAGGGTGATTTGGAATTTGAGATTGCACGAGTCGACTCAGACGGAGGCCTTTACGACAGATCTTCATTAATAGCATTTGGGCCTGAGGATGTGGGCAATCAACGTGTTGCTCTAATCGTAACGGACGAAGCAGACAATGAAGCCATTTGTGAAACAGTCGTGCAAATTCAGTGTGCGGACTGCAGGAGCGCTTGTGAAAACCAGGATACCACCAGAGAAGAGCGCAAAATCCAAGGGTCTTTTTACACTTTAGGGGGTTATGAGATGGAGGCGGTGGAATTGTTTTTAGGGCGATACTTTCAAAATTCTATTGGTACTTTTGACAGTCCGTTTATGTACGATTTGAACAGGATCGATTCCTCTGGAGGTTTTGGTATGTTGATAGGTGGATTATGTGCTGAGAAAACAGATGATGTGGGAAATGGTGTTAGCACCATAGACCTGGTCATGATGCGTCGTGCCATTTTGCAGTTTTCGACTTTTGATGCCGTTCAAAATATTGCGGGTGATGTCAATGGAGATCAGAAAATAAGTACCAGGGACATGTTGGAAATACGCCAGGTGATACTACAAACAGCAAATACATTCTCCGGCGTACCTTCCTGGATGATGTTTCGCTCTGATTTTGATTTTGGGGCTTTAGCTCCGGAACCATGGAGTGACCCTTTAAGTTTTGATCTGGAGGAACATTTTTGCTATGGCGTAAATTTAATGTTTCCCAATAGCAACACCTATGACTTCATTGGTCTCAAAATGGGAGATGTCACCGGTGATGCCGGAGAAGACTGGGCGCGTTCCGGTGAGCCGATAGGATTCCATACGGAGAATAAAGTCTTGAACGCAGGTTCTGTAATAGAACTACCTTTCCATACAAATACAATGGATTTATTGGGATACCAAATGACCCTTGAATTTGATGCGGATGCCTTAGAGCTGCTCAGCTGGTCCGGAGAGTTGGAGGATTACAATATCAATACTGCTCAGGCTGAACAGGGTTTGTTGGCCATATCCAGGGTGGCAGAAGGCTCTCGGAGTAATCAGCGCTTTAGTTTGAAGTTTGCCGTCAAAGAAAATACCGTTTTGAGTGAGGTGCTGTGGCTATCGGATGCCATAACGCGTACTGAGGGGTATACGGACTTAGAATCCAGAAGACCTATTCGGCTTGTATTCGATGAGCATGACAGAGAAATAGGCCTGACCGCTTACCCCAATCCTTTTGTGGACCAGGTCGCATTGGAATTCAATATTGATGACGCGGGAGATTATCAACTGGAATTGTTCAATGCCCAGGGGCAGGTGGTGTATAGCCAAAACTGGAATCTTGTGACCGGTAAAAACTCTCAGATTCTTGAGCGAGAGGAGCTGAATGCGACTGCCGGATGGTATCTGGCCAGAATTTCAGGGCCGCAGGGTACAGAAACCGTCTCCTTAATTCTCAAATAAATAATTACCAAAAGTAAACGGAAAAGGTCATAAATACGACCGTGGCCCCGGTGAGCCAAAGCATCAGCGGCCATACGAATTTCAGCCACTTGTCGAAACCAATATTGACAATGGCAAGGGCGGCCAATATGAGGCCCGTTGGATTGATGATGTAGAACAATCCGGCCCCGTACTGGTAGCAATTGACAATGATGTCCCGCCCGATTCCGACAGAATCTGCCAATGGGGCCATGATCGGCATGGTCAGCACGGCCATTCCGGAGGAAGAAGGGATAAAAAAGGAAAGCCCGGCAAAGATGAGCAGCATGAGATTGGTGAACAGGCCGGCATTCATCCCTGTGGTCAACTGGCTGGCATGAAAGAGAATGGTATCACTGATCAAGCCGTCTTCCATAATGATGGTTACCCCTCTGGCGATCCCTACAATAAAGGCCACGCTCAGGAGATCGGCAGCTCCTTTCATAAACTCCTTGACAAATGCCTTCTCCTTCATCCGCGCGATCATACCTATGAGAATAGCACCCACGAGAAAGACGGTGGTCATTTCAATAAACCACCATCCTAAAAAGGACACCCCGGCAATCATAACCACAAAGCATAGAGAGAATACAATTGTAATCCACAGGAGTCTTGCATCAAATGATTTTTCGGGTTGCACTTCCTGCACACCCATTTGTTCTTTGATGTCTTCTGCTTGTTCATAAACAAGGGAATGAGAGGGCTCCGCCTTTACTTTTTTGGCATAGCGAAGGATATACCAAAGTGTAATGACCAGGCAGAGAATAAGTATAATCACTCTTTCCGCAAATCCTGTGGTCCAGCTGATGCCTGCTGAGTCAGAAGCGATGATGGTAGAGAATGGATTGATGGTGGAGCACATGGTGCCAATGGCGGAGCCCAGGAAAATACAGGCCAGGCCTACAATGGCGTCATAGCCCGCAGCGATGAACACAGGGATGAGAATGGGGAAAAAAGCCATGGTTTCTTCAGCCAGTCCGAAAGTCGTGCCTCCGAGGGCGATCAGGGTGGTCACGGCGACAATCAATAAATATTCCCGGCCGGTAAGGGTTTTCGACATCCAGGCGATACCGGCATCGAAGGCTCCCGTGGCATTCATGATGCCGATCAGACCACCGATGATGAGGATGAGAAAAATGATGTCCGCAGCTTCGATGATTCCGCGCACGGGGGATTTGGCTAGGGCTGCCAGTCCCTGAGGTTGAGGCTCTAGTTCGTGGTAGGTGCCGGGAATACCTACCGGTTTGTAAATATCGCCTGAGGTGAATTTGTCTACCGGTATCTTGATGTTTAGTTCATCCAGGGTGTTTTGTGTGGCGGGCAAACCTTGTTGATCAGCGGAGCCAGTAACGATGAATGTATTGCTTTCGCTCTCATAGCTCAGGCTGTCGTATTCTCCGGCAGGAACAATCCAGGTCAATACCATAACCAGTACAGCAATAAGTATCAGGATGGTCTGGGCGGTGGGGAATCCTCTCTTTTTCATAGTGCTTTACTGCTTTAGCGTGTATGATTGTGATTGGGAAATATACGGCATTTTGAAAGCTTAGCGTATCCAATTATTCAATCAGTTACAGGACCCCTGCCGCATGGTCTCCAATCAACTGTCCGTCTTTAGGCGATGGAACCTCAAAGCGCACAGCAGAATTGGGGTGTTCACATACTCCTTGGTCAAGCTGTTGTATTTTTGATCTTCAGTATGGAGTATAGTCTAAGAGTAGATTTTACGTTGATAGTGGAGAATAAAGAGCATTTTGTGATTGCATCGCGCTGCTGTGAATGGATATACGTCCTTTTTGCAAACGAAGGACAACGAGTTGCGCTTACGACAGCTCCGTAGGAGCGAAATTTTTGTAGTTGACGAATTTCAAACCCTAGACAAGCCCCGGCGGGGCGAAATCTCCTTTTAAACAGGCCAAATCAAGCAGAGAAAATGCATATTTTGTAAAGAAATGGCATCAATAGGTTCTGGTGTAATTGACAATGGATATCTGCATGGAGAGCAAACTACGGACGACGAGATATCCGTCCTTTTTGCAAACTAAGGACAACGAGAGCAACTGGATATTCATTCTTTTTGCAAACTACGAACAGTGATAGGTTTACAATTAACGAAACATTTTGTAATTTTAATGTGTAATTTAACTGGACCACCTAATAAATGATTAAGCGCTTTGAAACACGACTTTTGGAAGAAGCTTACGAGTTTGTAGAAAAACAAGACCTGAAAGTAAGGAAGAAGATTCTTAAAAACATGAGAAGGGCGGAACAGTATGCTGACCCAAAATTCTTCAAAAAACTGAGCAATAACATCTGGGAGTTCAGGACACTTTATTCAGGCATTCAATACAGGCTATTGGCATTTTGGGACAAAGAAAATCACCAGCAGACTTTGGTTATTGCAACGCATGGAATCATTAAGAAAACGAGTAAGGTGATTAAGAAAGAGATTGATAAAGCCGAAATGATTAGAGTGAATTATTTTAAAAGCAAAAAGCAATGAAAACATACACCCTGGACGAGGCGGAAGACCGCCTAATCGGAATGAAAGGAACGCAGGATAGAGATGAGTATGAATTCGAACTAAAACTCGAGCTAATAGGGGACATGATAAGAACCGCGAGGAAGAAGAGGAAATTGACTCAGGAACAACTCGGTGAATTGGTAGGAGTCAAGAAAGCACAGATTTCGAGGTTGGAAAACAATACGGGAAATGTAACCTTTGAGACCGTGATGCGTATTTTCAATGCACTGGGGGCAAAATTGAACTTGAAGCTAAAGATGTAAATGATCTTAGCTAAAAAAGAGAGTGTGTGGTATTACCAAAATATCATTCTCACCCAAATACCGCTTTTCATGAAAAAATCTTATTTTTCAGTAGCCGAGTTAGCGTGTGCAATTATTGACCAAGAACCCAGTCGATACTGAAAAGAGGCCAATTTATGATTGCATCGCGTTGCTGTGGATGGATATTTGTACTTAGTTGGAATCTATGGACAACTAGGGCAGGACGGGGAGCATGTACCATTGAATGAGACCATACTTATTATCTAGGCGATGAGATACGTTTTATATATAATTTTTGGTTTAGCTATTTTAATAGTGCCTTATTTATTATATGTCTCAGTCTTAGTAATTATAGATCTTGTTAAATACGAACCTATTTATGAAACTCCTCCCTACTGTGGAATTCAACATGATACGATAATTGTTGAAAAAATCAAAAAATATAAAGGTGTCAAAAAAGGAATTTATTTGAATAATGGTTGCTATCTTTTTTGTTCTATTCCAAATTTTGTAAAAACAAGTGAACAAATAAATGATTATGCCTATTACTATTTTAAGGATGATTTTTTGTCAATCGGAGATACCTTAGTATTCAGCAAGCCCAGAGAGTCTAGAAGTGGAAGACATATATACAAAACAGTAGATAGTGTTAAGGTTTTAAATGGCAACAGTAAGATAAAAGTATATTATAGTCCTTGGTATATTAGAGGGTTGTAGGTTCATTGGATTGATCTTAGCGTGAGTTAAAAGGGTTAATGCAGGAATTTTGTGTACAAT
>DATFJT010000336.1:0-12418 GCA_035269065.1 Saprospiraceae bacterium
GGGATAGGATCTTTGGCACCATGCCCTCAAGGAAAAATTACACCAAGGCATGAATCATTTAAATATTATTTAAATTTATATTGTGTAAGACAGCGGTATGGCTACTTCAAGCGTTTATTGAATAAATCTTCTTAATACCATAGCGCAAAGGCGTCAATGAAAGATAGAATTGAAATTTTTTTGAGTTTTTTTATGAGATTAATACAAATTCTGCATATATTTGTAATGAACCTAGAAAAATTCTCTAAGGATATATCCTCGGGGGATTAATTTGACTCATGATAGCATTATCTCTTCCGGGTAGTTCTGGGAGAGATTTTTTTATTTAGCCCATGTCTTTTAAGTTTCATAAGAATAAAAAAACTTACTTCGATCTACAGTCCGACACCACGGCAAGGTACATCTTGCCTTTTATTGCCGGTGATAAGAAAGACTGGTCCGACGAATACGTCATGGAAGTGGGTTGCGCTGAAGGGGCCATCCTCAGTGTTTTCTTAAAGCGCGGGGCCAAAGGTATTGGTGTTGAATTGCGTCCAAAAAGAATTGAGTTGGCCAGGGATTTTCTGGAAGAATTTCTCAATACCGGTCAGGTGGAGCTATTTGCTCGAGATATCTATGATTTCGATCCGGAAGAAAGAGACAAGCCCAGCCTCATCGTTTTAAAAGATGTGGTAGAACACATTCCCAACCAAGAGAAATTGATACCCAGATTAAGTGAGCTTTTGGCTCCGGGAGGTAGAATATTTTTTGCATTTCCTCCGTGGCAAATGCCTTTTGGAGGACATCAACAAGTATGTAAGAACAAGATTTTAAGCCTTCTACCCTATTATCACCTACTCCCGAAAAAAATATATAAAGGCATATTGGAATTGGCCGGTGAAAAAGAATCTATCGTCAGGGAATTACTCGAAATTAAGGATACAGGAATAAGTATAGAGCGATTTGAGCGTATTGTAAAGCAAAATAATATGCCCATTCTTAAAAAGAAATCCTATTTATTCAATCCAGTTTATGAGAAAAAATTCGGTATTCCTCCAAGAGAACAGAATAGATTGATAAATAGCTTACCGGTTGTTCGTAATTACCTTACAACGGGTATGTATTACCTGATTGGTAAATCCAACTCAGGCACAGGAGATACATCTGCGACTTCCGGGCATGAGAATTAGACGTTTGAGTTGAATCTTTTTCTCACAGGAAATACATTGACCATAATCCGGATCATCAAGGTGTTTTTTCGCCCAGAGTAAATTCTCCATTTCTGTTTTGGCTGTTCTTAAGGCAGCCTCCATGACACTTTTATTATTGATGGCATCCATTCGACTTAAACGACCAATGGAGTTTTCCGGCGAAATGGGCTTCGACATATCCTCCATGGAGGCGATTTTCTTTTTGTTGCGCCGAATCATCTTAGTTATTCTCTCAGAAATCAGCTTTTTATCTTCCTCCGTCATGAAAAAAATTTGATCTAAGATAATTAATTAAAATAGTCAATCGACATCAATAAAATAAAGGCTCTTCCCGGCATTCGAGAAGAGCCTTTTAGCTTTTTCTATTTGCCCTTAGAAAGAGCAATTTGGACAAGGATCCACCTCTGGATTCTCCTTAGGCTTGCTGTATTTGAATTCTAATTTTCCCTCGCAATTGATCACCCTAAATTCTGTTCTTCGGTTAAGCTGATGGCTTTCCTCAGAACAGCGAATGGCATTGAGACAATCGTTCACCGGCTGGCTTTCACCATATCCCCTTGGAATGAGCCTGTACGCTTCAATTCCACAATTGTTAACCATCCAATCAACTACAGTATCCGCTCTTCTTTGAGAGAGTCTTCGGTTGTAAGCCTTGCTGCCCCGGGCATCAGTATGAGAACTGATTTCCACCACCATTTCCGGATTTTGCTTCATGAGGCGGCAGAGTTTTTTAAGATCCTCTACTTCCGAGTCTCTAATGTAAGACTCATCGAAATCATAATAGATATGAAGCAAGAAGGCTATTGGAGCACCGATTTCAGCGTCTGTACCCGGGCTGGTTTCAAATCCTTCCTCTTCTTCCGATTGGATTTTTCTTCCCTGATAAAATCTTTCACCATCCACATAAGAAACGCCCGCTTCATTATCTTCATTTGCTGGCTCTCCTGTCTTTTCATAAACATAAAGTCCGCTTTCTTCATCTTTTACTATGCGACCTTTGTCCGTGACATCTTCTTTTCCCTGCTCTTCAGCTTGTGGTTGAGAAATCAAATCATTGCTATCGGCTCCAAATGGGTTGTCGTCTAAATCAGGAGCAGAAACAATATTCTTATCTGTATCAGAAGTAACTCTTGTTGGATTGAGGAAGATATCAGCAGTGAGTGCAGAGCTTTCCGTCTTACAATCAGAGCATTTCTCACTCATGGGATTCATCATGTAATCATCCAATTCTGCTATCAAAGTGAAACAGCAAGAAGCCGACAAATCGAGACGATAATAACCGGAAGAATCTGTGTACACCGAGGGAGGATTGGATTTATCACACGAGTTTTGAGCGCTGACTTTCACTCTCTCAAGGGGTAATCCCGTATTTTTATCAAATACATTGCCCTCCACAAAGCAGTCAAATGCCTTATTTAATCCTATTTCAATTCTGTTTTCCTCAAAGGCAACTGTGCAATGTCTCTTGGTTTGATCTACATACATTTCTTTAGAGGCAAAGAAAGTGCAGCAGGTATCATTGGGAATGTCCAGAGAGATGAGGCCTTCCTCATCTGCCATATAATTCAAGCCTGTACATTCGTTGTTGATCTTGGCTCCTGCAATGGGCTCACCTGTTCCCTTATCGTAAACAAATATCTCGGCAGGGCTGGCATTCTTGGTGAAACAGTAAATATCATCCCCTCCTTTTCCTCCACTTCTATTGGAGGAGATAAATCCCACTTTCATATCTTCTCTGAAAGTAATGGCAAAATCGTCATAAGTCGAATTGATGGGTGCCCCGAGGTTTACCACCTCACCCCACTGATTGTCTCCGAGGTCTTCGATAGAATACACATCGAGGCCTCCAAGTCCAATTTGTCCATTGGACGAGAAGAACAGGTGTCCATTCTGACCGTAAAAGGGGAACAATTCATTTCCTTCTGTATTCACCAATGGCCCCAGGTTGAAAGGAGGCCCCCAACGACCGCCTTCCTTGTGAGATACATAGAGATCCATGCCGCCAAAACCTCCCGGCATGTCACTGGCAAAGAATAATTTCTTCCCATCTGCGGAGTATGCAGGGTGAGTCACATTGTATTCATCGCTATTGAATGGCAGGGAGATCAAATCAGACCATTCCTCTTCTTCTTTTTTACTTTCATAAATCTTGAGCTTCACTACATCATCTTCACTACTACCCACCTTACCTTCAAAAATATTATTGCGGGTAAACATCATGGAATTGCCATCAGGAGAAATACTTACCAGGGCATCGTGAAATTTACTGTTGATGTCCTTGTTGAATTTTTCCGAAGATTCCGTTCTCAGTTCTTGGCAGTATTGGCTGGGATCCTCTTTTTCTCCTTTGACTTTTCTTTTTGACTTTTCGAATTCTGCATAAAACAATTCAAGGAAAGGACGATTGGTCCAGGTGTGCACCCGTTTCACAGCCACTCCTTTATCCCGGTCTGAACTAAAAATGATTCCATCCTCGTAGTAACGCGCACCGAAATCATCAGAAGCACTGTTAATCGACATGTTATTGACATCAAAAATACCGGCATTCTTCTGCATCAACTCTTCTTTTGCGTCACAGGAAGCCAATAGCAATTGTCCTCTATGGTCTCCGGGTTGCTCCGAGACATATTTTTTGTACCAATATTTAGCCAAATCACATTTACCATTGGTCTGCAACATTTGTCCGTAGAACAACTTGTGTTCGCTTTTGCTTTCAAGCAGGCGTACCACTTGTCCGTACCAGTACTCCGCATTCTTGGTATCATTTGTGAGTCGATACGCTTTGGCCAGTTGCATTTTGGCTTCTGAGTTGTCTTCTTCCTCCAGTATTTCGCCGTACAACTCAATGGCTTCACTGTAATTCAGTTCTTCCATGAGGCTTGCAGCACGATTAAGCTTGGCACTCTGCGCAAACAAAGCCGTGGCAAAACATGAAATAAGGAATACGAGCGTGATATTTTTCATTGTTGCTTCGTTGTTGTGTTTTAGAAATACCTCGGGGTGGCGATTTTACTCTTGCGGTAATTGAACTCATAACCTATGAATAGCTCAAAAGAACCTGGTGTCTCAGAGCGTAACTCATTAATGGTAAAATCATAGGCGACACCGAGGCGCAGTCCATTTTTGAGCACATAATTCGACCAAATGTTGACGCTGGAGTTGCTTGTTCTATCGCCATCAAATGCCTCAAAGGCAGTTCTGAAGGCAGCACCCAACCATAATTTCTCATAAAACAGGAAAGATAAATCTACATCCAAGGCAGTCGGGGCATTTACATTCTCAAAAGTTTCCTCCGTTCGGATTCCCTTGAAAAGTCTCACTTTTTTAATAAGAAAAGACGGACGGAACATGATGTCGTCTCCAACCACCGGCATAATGACTCCTGCACCCGCATAGTAATTACGGTAGTACCTCGAATAAAAATCCGTGGTAATGTCTTCAAATTCTCTCAAGTCATGTTCGACGAAATGCGGAATGGAGAAAAAGGCATAAGCGCGCTCATTGTAGTAGTAGAGACTAAGTCCGAAGTTTCCCATATTTCTTCCAACATTGTTCATGAAAGCCACATCGCTTCCGCGAACAGACAATTCAGAATAATCGGCTTGGAATCTGGTCACCCCACCCTGAATACCTATACTCAATCTGGCCTTTTTCGTTAGCGGAATATGGTAGGCATAAACGGCATAAGCTCCATAATGTCTTGAAACGCCAATTTGGTCGTGAAACATATTCAATCCCACACCTACCTTCTCCGAGCGAATGGGTGTATCAAAAGTAAAGGTTTGAGAATTTGGTGCCCCGTCTACATTCACATATTGGGTTCTGTGTAACAGGCCAAAATTCATGAAATCTCGTGATCCAGCAAATGCCGGATTGTAAGACAGGGTATTCCACATGTATTTGGTAAACATGGGATCCTGCTGTGCTGAGCCCTCCAACACAAGAAAAGCAGTGAATAATAATAGTGCAGCTAATCGCTTCATGTCTGTTTATTTTATCTCAAGATGACTACAAAACCGGATCGCGGTTGCTCGCCATTTCTGAAATCAATCAAATAGAAATAGGTGCCATCGGGAAGAGGATCACCCTCCCAGGTGCCATCCCAATCGTTTTGATATTCATTGCTTAGGAAAACGCGGTTACCCCATCGATTGAATACCTCCACTCTTGTATTCGGAAATTCTTCTTGGCCTTCTATGAACCAGGTATCTCCAATATTGTCCCCGTTCGGTGAGAATCCTTCAGGGATGAACAATTCTTCATCGCATTCGACCACTATAGTCACTGTCGCAGTATCACAGCCTACTTCGTTGCATATTTCATAATTAAAGCTGTCTGTACCACAAAATTCCTCGTTGGGGAAATACATAACCAGACCGGAAGTGTCAAAGGTAACGCTTCCATTGTTTGGCATTCCCAGGACTCTGAAACTAGTCAGAGTATTACCCGGAATAGTATCATTGCCAAGCACATTGATAACGCGCATGGTGTTTTGACCCGTGATATCCTGGTCATCCACGGCTACCGGAGGATCTAAAGAGTCGCCAATGGTATCTGTAACAGTAATAATGAAAACAGAGGTGTCACATATATTACTGTTGTCACAGTATACCAGGCAGAGCGTATCCTGTCCTTCTGCTAATCCTATCACTTCTATACAAAGTGTCGTTGTATCAATGACAATGTTGCTGTTGTCACCATTGGCATCGGGACAAACATCTTGTACCGTCTCTCCCTGAAGAAATCCAGCCAACTCCTCGGTCGGATTGGTCACACATGTATCCAATTGCATTCCTGTATCCAAAGACAGGAAGGTCGTGTCAGGTGAAGGTGGGACGGTCCGTACTATGACTGTAAAGCTGTCTCTCGGTCCGTTCTCATATTCTATCACGATACACGCCGTATCTACCCCAAGACTATCTCCAGTAAAAGAGAGGCAGTATTGATCCTGATCCAGGAAAAATTCTACCTGCCCTTCCTGTTCAGGACAAGTATTGGTAATGGATGTGACTGAACCGTAAATATCAAGTGTATCAAAGCAAATGGTCTCAGTGAAATTGATAAGAATACTATCTACTATCAACGAATCCCTGCCTTGAATCATGCTGTCCTGCTCCACTTGTAAGATGTAAATGACCGTGTCACAGATGCCCAGATCATCGCAGATAAGAATGCACATGGTATCTATTCCACCCGGAACCAGACCCGTATACTCGATACACATTCCCGGTAGCAGGGTTGCCTCTACATCTTCGCCGACAAGCTCAGGACAAACATTGATCATGGTATTGACAGTCCCTGCCAATTCTGAATCATCAATACATGTGGTATCTGTTACATTTACCGGTATCGTTAGAAATATGGTGTCTGCTGACGGCCTCATGGAGGTGATGACCACAAAATTAGTATCCGTATTGCCAAATTCATCTGTTAGCAATATGCAAGCGGTGTCTACTCCAACACTTTCCGCAAAGTAGAACAGGCAAAACTCATCCTCATCCACACTGAATAAGACAGGACCTGAAATACCGGGACAAATGTTCTCAATACTGACCAATTCGCCAGGCAAATCATTGTCAAAGCAAATGGAGTCTGAAAAATTGATCAAAATAGTATCGTAAATAAACTCTGAGGTGTCTACTGTATTTTCGACACTCAGGATATAAATTGTCGTGTCACAAACTCCAAAACTATCGCAATAACTCCAACAAAGAGTATCCGTAGCGCCAGAAGTAAGGCCTTCCGCATTAAAACACAGATTTTGATCGATCGTATCTAAACTTATGGCAACCGTACTGTCAGAACAGTATTGTATTGCTGAATCCACAGGTCCGGCAAGCTCAGATAAATCAAGGCAATATTCATTGCTGTTGTTGACGAATAAAGTATCAAAAATAGTATCGGTACGCGGCAATAATCCCGTAATATAGAAGGTGAAACTGTCTCGAATACCATTCTCATAAATCACTTCGATGCAAGCCGTATCCGTACCAGGCTGCAAATAGGCATAAGTGATGCAGCTGCTCTCTGATTCCAGGTTAAAGTCAGTTGATATTCCGTTCAGGCTCTCACAATTATCGACTATGGTATCTACTGCTCCAAATTCGAAATCAAAACAAAAGCTATCTCTCTGGTTTGGGTATAAAGTATCGGTCAAAATGGTATTATCACCTGTAGGCATTTCTCCCACCTCCGTAATAATAATGGTGGTGTCACAGACCCCAAACGAATCACACAATACCATACAGGCCGTATCAACACCTGTTTGCAATCCGGTGTAGCTGATACAATTAGTGCTGCTGTCAACCGTGAAATCAACCTGGCCTGAGGCATTTTCAGGACAAATATTTCCAATTGAGATGATGATACCTGCCAATTCACTGCTATCCAGGCAGAAAGTATCCGTAAGAAGAAAATCAATAAATGTAAAGACTGTATCCTTCTGAGGCAGTAATGGCTGTACCACTATATAGTTTGTATCCGTATTGCCCAGATCATCACGGAAAACGTAACAAGCCGTATCTCTTTGCAATTCCACTGCAGAATAAATTACACAGCTGTTACTCGTGTCAAATTGAAATTCAACACCGGTATTCAGACTGTCAGGACAAATATTTTCTACTGACTCCAGGCTGCCTGGCAGGTCATTTTGCAAACAAATAGTATCCATAAAATTGACCAGCAAGGTGTCCACAAAGAACTCTGATTCGTTGATGTTTTCATCGACCCGAATGATAAAATAGCTGGTATCGCAAAGCCCGGAAGTATCGCACAACTCAATGCATAAACTATCCGAAAAACCGACAGAATCCCCGGTGATTTCAAGGCAATAAGTACTGCTGTCGATGACGTAAGTAGTAAAAACTGTATCCTGGCAAAAGATATTTATTCTAAAGCTGTCCCCCTGTAATTCATCAGTTTTTAGACAGTATTCCCTGGTTTCTGAAAGGAATAGGCTATCTCTTAGGGTTTCCGGTATTGGAGCACTACCCGTGATATGAAAAGTGAAACTATCCCGAATCTGATTGTCATACGTCAATTCCAGGCAAAAGCTATCGGTACCATTGAGCAGGTACTCGTAAATAATACAATTGTTGATCGTATCATAACTGAACGCAATCTCTGATCCGGAAGATTCAGGGCATAAATTGCGTAAAGCATCTACTGTAAATAATGGATCTAAGCAGAAAGTGTCTCTTTGTGAAGGGAACAAGGTGTCTCGTATGATTTCATTGCTACCATTTGGCATTTCACCAACTTCTATAATCACCACCTGTGTATCACAAAACCCCAGGTCATCTATCAATTTATAGGTAAGGGTATCCATTCCTTCCGAAGTACCTGTAAATACAAGGCAAGAGTCTGTCTCAGACCAATCCAGCTGATCACCAGAGGCCAGGTCCAGCTGCTCAATACTGTCAACGATTCCGAGTAGACCGGTGCTATTGAAGCAGTAACTGTCTCTTTGCATCCAGTCAATAGAAATAAACACTGTATCAACCGAAGGACAATAAATACCTATATCCACGGTGTCCACACAATTATTCATGGTATCTCTGAAAACTGCTTCACTCCATCCCGTATTGAAAAAGAAAAATGTCCCGTTGGCACGGAATGTTTGATCCACCGGAGTGATGGTAATATTGCCAGATAGATCGCGAAAACTAAGGACATTGGAAAAAAGGATTTGCGGTGGATTGATGGTGAACATTTCATTGTTCAGGCTATCGTATTTCCAGTCACTTGTAGGATCCCATATGCGTACAGAATCCACCAATTCCTTAAAATCGTTGAATGTCACTTGAAACAATTCACCATCCACTTCAAAAAACAAGAGTTCAAAGGGAGGGGTGGCATTGTCTATAACGTTATCGAAATTGACCTTATAAATGGTGTCAATATTGCAAGCAGGAAAACGTCCTGCGTAGGGCGAGCCGTCAACAAATATTTCGTAGTTTCTCAATTGCTGAAAAACGACGTCAAGGCATACTTCCGTCTCACCTTCACAATCACTTGTTGAACGCACCATAGTATCTAACTCGATGATTTCAAGGCTATCTGCCAATACAAAGGAATGGCTGATGCCCCAAGTCAGAAAAGCAATAAGGAACGCTGTAATCTGTATGTATAATCGATTCATTGATCTATAGCTAACTTCTAAAATCTCATATATCTACAGACATTATGCGATAATCGTGCCAAATATGTTTAAAAGGAATTTAATATGTTCTGAAGGGTATGGGCATAAAAAAAGGAGCTGCCGGTAAGACAACTCCTTATCATTTCGTTCTATATACTGATTACTTGGTGGCAGCCTCAGCATCCGGATTAGGCTGAACATCCGCTTTAATAGTCAAGTAAGATTGAGGTGGCTCTGTATTTGCCGTAATTGTCACCCTCTTAGTCTGCTTACCAGGCTTCTTCTTGGAGTTGAATTCTACCTTGATTTCACCGCTTTCTCCTGGTGCAATGGGCTCTCTTGGCCATTCCGGAACAGTACATCCACAACTTCCTTTGGCATTTTTGATGGTCAAAGGCTCACTGCCTGTATTTGTGAATTGAAAATTGTGCTGCACTTTATCGCCATCCGTGATTTTTCCAAAATCCCACTCAGACTCTTCAAACTCAACAGTAGTGCTTGGTCCCATGGCTTGTTCTGCTTCGGCAACAGGTTGCGCTTCCGCCATTGCGTCCTCTGCCATTTGCTCAGTCGCAGTATCTTCAGAAGCATTCTCGTCTGCCTTTCCACCTTCATTTGCACAAGAGTAGAAAGTCAAAGCAGAAATAACCGTTAAAAAGAAAAAGAAATTTCTGATTTTCATAATGTTTATATTTTTGTGGTTCACAACATCCCAAAGGTAATTCATTTGATTCTCTCCGGTGTTAATGGTCGTTTAAAGATTGTTAATGAAATTTAAACGGGAATCCCTGTCTTTTGTTATCAATCGCTGAAAATCATTTCTGGACAAGCTGTTCCAGCAGTTCGCGGCTGTTAAGCCTCCTTTTCTGGCACTCATGATTCCAAACCGAATGTCCTTTATTCCGGTGGTGTCGTGTGCATCAGGACAGATCAGAATGGGCACTTTCATAGATTTACATAAGGGTATCCATTTCCAATCAATGTCAAGTCTCCATGGGTTGGAGTTAAGTTCAATGGCCACCCCATTCTCTGCGCAGGACTCAATCACACGCTGCATATCCACGGGATACCCCTTTCTGCCGAGTAATAAACGTCCAGTTGGATGACCTAAAATAGTGGTGAATGGGTTTTCAATTGCACGAATTAGTCTTTCTGTTGCTTTCTCCTCACTCATGTTTAATTGGGCGTGAACAGAAGCGATAATAAGGTCAAATTTACCCAGTATCTCATCACCGTAGTCCAGACTTCCATCTGGTTTGATATCACTTTCAATGGATTTAAAAATATAAAAACCACCACTCTTCTCATTCCAAGCCTCGATTTCTTCATGCTGTCTGAGAATATCCTCTTCTTTCAAGCCTCCTGCATAGAAAGCGGATTGAGAATGATCCGTTAAAACCATATATTCCAGACCTGCCTCCTGTGCTGCCCGAGCCATTTCTTCAATACTATTTCGTCCATCGCTGTATGTGGTATGGCAATGGACCAATCCTTTAATATCTTGTACATCGATAAGCACTTCGTTTGGCTTAAGTACGGTAGATAATTCATCTTCAGACCAGTCGAGTAGTTCGGGGAGCGCTTGTGCATACCCCAAGTGATCAAATAAGTCTTGCTCACTTTCATAGGGCACCTTGTTCACTTCCCAGGAATGTTCCGGCAAGGTCTTCAGGAGTATGGCACGATTAAAATTATTCTCCTCCACCCGGTAAAAAACCATTGGAAAATTCTCTTCCCACTTCACCTGTAATCCTTTCTCAGTAACTTCAAACTGAAAGTCATTGTCCTGGAGTATTTTTCTTAACACCTGTAGCTCCCCGGCAAAAACAAATTCCACTTTGTCCAAAATATTGCATTTCCTTCTGAAGGCACCTACGACCTCCAATTGAAACTGTTGCTCATTTGCGTGTTCAAGAATACTTTGAACCAGATCGTATACATCAGCAAGACGCCTTTTATTTTTTGATTTGAGAAAAAATTCAACCTTGTCCTGGACATTTTTTTGCGTTTTCTCGCCAAACCCCTTGAGCAAAGTAAGCCGATTCTCGATACAGGCGTAATGCAATTCCTCAGGGCTGATAATGTCCAGTTCTTTCCATAGCGCCCGTATCTTTTTGGGCCCCAGACCTTTGATTCCCAACAATTGAATCACTCCTTCAGGAACTTGTTCCAGCCTGCTTTCCATGGCCGTCATTTTCCCATCCCTCTGTAACTCTATGATTTTGTCTGCAATGTTTTTCCCAATACCTTTTACTTCTAAGAGTTGTTCTTTCTCCGCATTCATCCAGTCAATGGCCTCTGACCTGATAACTCGATATGCATTTTGATAGGAGCGAGCTTTAAAGGGATTCTCACCTAACAATTCTGACAACTGCCCTAGAAGCTTAAATTGGTTGGCAATTTTTTTATTGTTCATGTAGTTCTGGATTGAAATTGGAAAATTACAATATTATACCGTTGAGTTGAATTATTATAAAAACATCATATGTAGGATATTCTATATATTTGTATTAGAAATCTATATCATGAGGCCACTTTGGATAATCATACTGTTATTATCCGGTTATTCCTTTATGCATGCCAACAAGCCGGAATACCACAGCGTCAGCGTGCTGGAAGGAGAAGGTGCATATGCTCTCCTCAGGCGTTACAAGCTCCTGGAGTCCTGTAATCTCCCTCAATTCTATGAGTTAAATCAACTCAGTCCACAGACACCCCTTATTGCCGGGAAAAAATACATTCTGCCTGTGTTAATTTATACCTATGACGGAAAGTCTATCCGTTCAACCTTGGGCATTCAGGATTGGGATAAAGCGGTGGCCATCAAGAAATACAATGAATCTATTCTTGCTAATGGCCTCAGAAGAACCCACTATAGTTCAAGCAATATTCTCTGGGTGCCTCACCACTTTTTGCACTGTGATGAGACTATCTCACCTAAATCTGTAGCCACAAAAAATCCTACCCCAGAAAAAGTGTCTGCCTTAAGAGAAAAGTCTCCGCAATTAATTCGGAAATTCGAAATATTCGGCGACAAATACGAGGATACACCTATTTTAGATAACAGTTTAGAGGGAAAGGTCTTTTA
>DATFJT010000337.1:0-3334 GCA_035269065.1 Saprospiraceae bacterium
TCTCATGAAGCCATTCCTCCTTTTATTGACCCTTTCCGTCCCTTTGTTGGCTGCAAGCCAGAAATCAGATTTCCGTGCACTGGATCAAATACTGAGCCACTACGAAAAGAAAAATAAAACCATGGGTAGCATTGCCTTCTCTGAAAACGGGGTGGTTACCTACGCCCGTGCATGGGGCTATTCCAATCTGAAGCTGGAAAAAGCAGCTGATACACTTACCCGGTACCGCATCGGCTCCATTTCTAAGATGATTACCGCTGCGATGATCCTTCAGTTCGTGGCAGAGAAAAAATTGCAACTGGATCAAAAGCTCTCTCAATTTTTTCCAAGATGGCCGAACGCTAACCAAATAAGCATCGAAGATTTGCTCAGACATCAATCCGGGCTGTATAATTTTGGAAAGAATGGGTTCGTAAAACACCGTAGTCCCAACCCGAAAACAAGGGAAGACATGGTAGATCTCTTTGAAAATACACCTATTTCATTTGAGCCCGGCGAAATGACAGATTACAACAATGCGAATTACGTGGTACTCAGTCTAATTATTGAAAAGGTAGATCAATCTTCATTCAGTCAGTCCTTAAAAAACCGCATCACGGCGCCCTTATCTTTACAAAATACGCATGCCGGAGGTTTCATTGATACAGGTCAAAATGAGGCTTTTTCCTATTTCTGGAAAATCAAATGGCGCCAGAATGAAGATCACTATTCATTTGGTTTATTGGGAGCCGGGGCACTGGCAAGCACCCCTGGTGATTTGAATCAATTTCTACATGCTTTATTCCACCAAGAGCTCATGCCTCCAGCGGAAATTCAGCAAATGCAGGACATTCAAAACGACATGGGACTGGGATTGTATGCTTATCCATTTGCTGATTTGACCGGATATGGTCACTCAGGAACAATTGATTCATTCGAGTCCTTTTCGGCTTACTTCCCGGAAAAGGATTTATGTGTGAGCATTTTTCTGAACGCAAACAGAAAGGACTTCAACAAGATACTTATTGATTGCCTGGGTGCCTATTTAAGCTACTAAAAAGCTAGGAGAAAAAAAATTGCTGGTTTATCAACACAAAGCAGCTAAACTTAATACTAACCGATTTAAAATTTTTCTTCAAGAATATTTACAACACATCTGTAAAAGATCGAAAGCAGGAACCTACGAGCTGACTTTGTTCAACTTCTTGCGTTCAAAAGCACAGCCAATTAAAATCTATTCTCTGTTCCTATTGATTGAAGCTATGAAAAGAAGTGTATACACACCATTTTTGGGGATTTGACACAAAATGTAATAATTATAGCATCAAAATATATTCAGTCCAAATTTTAAATTACTGTACATTTAATACTTATAATTTGCTATTTTAGGGAAAATTTTTCCTGCCCATAAGTAATTCTGCGCCTTTGTAAAGTCTTACTACTCACACTTATCACAACTTTACATTAAATAATTTTTTTTAACAAAATTTTTTATCGATGAAAAATTTACTTTTAGTACTTCTATGCCTTCCCCTTTTCCTGTTTGCACAGGAGGAAAAGAAAGCCAATATGTATGAGGTCATCAACATGAAAGTCAAAAGAGGGCAAGAAGACGGATTCGAGGCAGCCATCAAAGCACACAACGAGCAATTCCACAACGACGGAGACTACCGAGCCTTTTTGATGTACAACGTGAATGGACCACTCGGAGGTCACTACTCCTGGGTCATGGGGCCTACGAATTGGGCGGCCATGGACAATCGTCCCGGTGAAGGTGCTCATGACGATGACTGGGAAAATGTGGATCAACATGTTGCATCCTACAGCTCCCCGGGTTACTGGAATATGTCAGACAAACTCTCTCACATTGCACGCGACGAGGGTTATTCCAAAAGACTGATCTGGATGTATGATATCAGGCCAGGAAAATATGCACGCTTCTCAGAATTAATTGGTAAAGTGAAGGAAGTGTACAAGGAGAAAAGGCCGGAGGAATCCTATTGGGTCGTGTGGAACCAATTTGCCAATTCAGACAAAGGATGGGACGTGGCCCTCATTTTTGGCATGGACAAATGGGCGGAAATGGATGAAAATTCTGCCTTTGGACCCATGTTTGAAGAAATCCATGGCCCCGGTACATGGCACACATTTTTGAATGAATTCAATGACACAGTTGATGGCCGAATCGATTGGATTCGTCATGTAGTGGATTAAAAATTCTATTGAGAACAGAACTAAATAAAGGGGTGAACTCATTCACCCCTTCTTTATTTTGGCCGGCTGAAAAGTCTTCCTATTTTCTTATCCGCACAAATTAAATTACCTTCAGTATTTTTAAACGCATTCTGTCGCTGAAACAAAGTATGTCTCCAAAACCAGGGCGATGGGTAAAACTTCAATCTGCGTTTCCCAAGCCGCCTTAAAGGCAAGAAAATGTTGACAAGAATTGCACTTTCTGGTATAACCGGTCTACTGGTTTATTGGCTTCTATCCGGAAGCCTCAGCACATCACAAGTGCGCGTGAATGATAAAAGCCAAATGGACTGCGAACTCTTCATTGATCAATTGATCGTTGGAGACTGTGTTTATGGACCCGAAACAAACAATACCTCTTTGGTGCTCATTGCTGCCTTTGTGAGCTGGGAAGATTTGCCGCCTGGTGCAGACATCACAGTGAGCTTCATGGGACAGACTGAAGTGATTGATCCGGAAGACATCTCCTGCCCAGATTTCGTCACCTTTATCGTAGGTACAGATGGCAACGCCTACGATATGGTTTTCCGCTCTACTGGCGGTACTTGCACAGAAATAGTTGAATCCGTACAGTTGCCCGATGCCTGCAACCCACCCGTTTGTAACCCCGGGATGAGCACAGGAGGCAAACTATTCACAGACTTCAATGACAATGGTATACAGGATGCCTCAGAACCCGGCATTCCGAATGTGCCCGTTCGCCTTTACGCCAATAATCAATTACTCGGTATTGCTTTTACAGGTGTCAATGGAGCCTGGGCAACTGACGCCATCCCTCCTGGCACTCCCTTGCGCATTGAATTCGACGTACCCAGCGGTCAGTTTGACGGTGGCACGGGGACAGAGAGTCAGACCAGGGTGCAAATCGAAGAATCAGGAAATTGCTCGCTCAGCCTTGGCATCTATGCGACGAGAACGGTCATCGATGAGGATCCATGGATCGCTTCTACCTGCTTCGCCAAAGGAAATAATACCGATCCCAATTTACCCGGTGCCCAGGAGCCAACCCTCGTATTGAACAGATATTCTACCACCACCGGGGGACCTCGACTTGGACCCAACGGCAATTACTACCTGGCCAATGCTTATGAAACCGGCTCTA
>DATFJT010000338.1:0-3595 GCA_035269065.1 Saprospiraceae bacterium
ATCGCTTTTATACATGGCTGCTCACGTAATAAAGTGCAAGGTTTTGGCGGTGTAGGGTTGAATAAGCTTGCATTTTTATTTTATACTATAGCATACTAATTTAATAAAATCAAGATGTTAATTTAATTCAGGAGCCCCTACGTAATAGCACTTCAGAATCGTGATCGGTACGAAAATATCGTAAGACGTATTGAAGAGGTTCGGTCCAGTGAAAAAGAAGACTGGATGAAGAATATGGAGTGTGATGATCTACATCATCAAAGTTTGTAGTGTGCGGTACAAAGCATCGTATTTTCTGCCATGTGTTTAGAGGCATTCATCTATAGCTATGCTGAGAAGCATTTAGGGAAAAGCTATACGAAGCAGCATATCGAGAAGCTAAGTATTGAATCTAAGTTTATGGTTGTTCCTCGGCTAGTGACAGGTAACGAGATTGACAAATCTGGTCAAGGTTATGAGAAGCTAAAGAAATTAGTTTCAGACCGAAACAAAATTGTGCATTTTAAGTCAATGAATGACTTTTTAACTCATGAATCATTCTTGCCAAGTTCAATGGCTAATGGTCTAGAGTCGATAATTGAGTTAATGAGAGAGTTTGAACGAATACACCCAGAAGAAAAGACATACTTTAGAGGTGTGCCAGTAATGGGGGAATGTTTTGCCTAACAAGGCGGTCGAGTTCGCTCCGGCCTTTGGCATCCGACGGACGCGCGTACCGCGCGGCGCTCACCTTTGTTGTTCGGCATAGTTCGGCATAGTTCGGCATAAGAGGATTCTAAATATATGGGATCATTTCTGCAAATTATCGGCTCAATCGCGTCCATTGTTGGAATTCCCTTGGCCGTTTACCTGTTTTTGCGTCAACGGGAAGCCAGCCACTTAAAACTACGCCAAGAGATATGCAAAACCCTTTCCTATCAATTAGGCGAAGGGCGCAATCTATCCCACTTTGAGATTGAGGCTGTGATTGAAGCCAAATGCCGGGAATTCAATTCGAAGCCTGGAAGGATTAGCCCGAATGAAGTCATAGAAGATCTTGCATCCCAGACAATCAGCAATCCTATGCTGGACAGTGGTAGAAAAGAACAAATATTGGAGAACCTTGTCGCTTTGCATTCCGCTATAGTCTCATACGAAGTTTTTAGAAAGTACAATATTACAGCAAGAGAGCTTATTGACGTAGCATCTCACCGAGTTGAAGTTTCACCTGAGGATCGAAAACTCATTGAGGCGGCAGAAAAGGCGCCAGATAGGATCGAAAGGGTTGAGATCTCCAGCGCCCTTTCCAGTACATTTGGGATGATTGCCGCAATTACAACGGCATTCATTGGTCTTTTCGCAAGCGTTACCGATATTGGTGATTTTGCGGCAAAGATAGTTGCAATAAATGGTGAATTGCCCAAATGGACATTAGGAGTTTTGCTTGGAATTCTTTCATCAATAACAGCTGCCGCTATCACCTACTTATACAAACGTGAAAGCGATCACTCGAAATCAAAAAAGAAACGAACGGAGCACGGTGCCGAACAATCAGCTTCAGCGGACGCAAAACGATACTGATCAGCCTGGAAGACGCCTGCTCTATCATTAAACGACTGGGGGAACGATACGGCCTCGATGAAAGGGCCTTGGCGCACTCATTCCGCAAGAACTTCACTGCCAAGATCCATGAACTCTGTGGGAATAACCTTGTCCAGCCAGCTGTATATACCAGCCAGAATTCTGTGGACAGCCTCAGGGCCTATATAGAAACCAGCAAGGAAATCAACTTAACGCAAAAATTAGGATGGCTCTAAAAGAAGAAAGGGGGAAATTTTGATTAAAATTGCATACGCTGCTTCGGTTTTGATGATCTTGTTTTCATTTAGTCCATTATACTTTCTTGGGCGCCTGGTTTGGAAGACAAGGCTCGAAGAAGGAGGAATGTCGCTTATTGAGGTGCTAATGATACAAAACCGGAGCTTTGACGCTTTTGCCACAGTTTATTGTTTGCCTTTTATGGTCCCAATCATAGCAATATTTTTAAGTGCAGTATTGATCATTTGGACCCATAAGGAGAACGCATAAATGTAAAAGAAACGAATTGATAAACCAGAACGCCGTCAAATCGGCATCCATGTTGATGTCCAGTTATGGCGTAAGTTCAGGGCCAGAGCCTTTGAGGAGGGAAAGCAGGCCGGGCATCTGATTGAGGAGTTGATTGCAGAGTATTGAAAAAAAAGAAGGGGTAAGAATACAACGACATTTTAGTGAAGTGTCCAATATAATTTGATTGGGGGCATTATGGAAGATTCTTCAGCAATCATTCTTGTTGTGAGTTTACTGGTGCTTATTTACGCAATCGTTTCCCTGCTATTACCATTCTTTGTTTTGAGAATCCGAAATGAAATGATTTCGATGAATAAGAAGATGTCAAAACTCATAGACCTCCTTACTGACACGAGGAAAGCAAGCGATACAACTGTTCATAATTCTTGGCAAGAAGCTCGTTCACAAAAGCCCAAACAAACTCGCCCCCAGCAAGTTGTTGGGGGAGGAAGAAGGGTCAAGATATGCCCCCATTGCGGTGAAAAAAATGACCAGCAAGATGAAATCTGTGTTTTTTGTAGCAAACCCCTCTAAAAGAGACGATGCTGGGAAAAGAAAAACACGCAAAATACGTCAAATGCCATGGTAAGACAACGGGATTCTAATTCATTATCAGATTAAAAGAGGTTGGAATTGAAAGGGGCTGAGGTCATGGAAATAACCGTTCAGATTATCCAAACATTGATTTTATTTGGAACTGCACTTGTTGTTTGGATTTACACAAAAGAAACAAAGCTGCTTAGAAAAGAAACAAAAAAACAGACGGACCTGATGATTAGGCCGTTCGTAATTCTTTATTACGATGTAACTTGCCAAGCAATAGATAATATATCTGTTGGTAAGCCTGAAGTAAAAATAAAGAATATAGGCAATGGAGCGGCAATTAACGTAAGAGTAGAAGATGTTGGAACAAATATGAATCAAACCCTGAAATGCACCCAAAAGATAGATGTTCTACCACCGGATCAAGAGCGGGTAATTCAATTCGTTGATAAAGATGAAGAGGAAATTCCCGCTGAGGAGTGGAATAAGTTGTTCGATTCATATTATTATGAAAATTTAGATGAAATGACAGAGCATGGAGGTGAGTTCATACGTATTGATATCTCCTATTTTGATGTGAATATAACTCCATATAATAACGCTATTATAATCAGCGCAGAAGGAACCAAAGTCCAATAAGCGAAAGGTATTTAATATGCAATCAAAACCCAAAGGTGGTTTGAAGGCAGTCGGCTATCTCAGGGTAAGCACAATGGCCCAAGCTCAAAAAGGCGAACCCATTAACACTCAGAAAGAGGCCATAGAGTATCATCTTCTTTTTCAAGAAGTAAATCTACTCTGGGTGAAAAGCCTAAGGTTTGTTCCAGCAATTCACGGTTACTACTGATCTAATCAGTTTATCAGTTTTTTGAAGCGAGAAGAACGGATTTTGAGTGCTGATTATAGCAGAGAAAGCATGTAATGACACATGAAATTGGCTGGAGTTGATCCCTCCAGGTTCCGT
>DATFJT010000339.1:0-4598 GCA_035269065.1 Saprospiraceae bacterium
AGAGCCATTAAGATGAGCCACAATCAAATAGCCAACGAATTAGGCACCGCAAGAGAAGTAGTCAGTAGAATACTCAAAAAACTAGAAAAAGAAGGGAAGATTATTCTAAATGATAAGGGCATCAAAATTTTGTCCAGGTGGTGACTACAGTCACTGCACAGCTGCCTGCTTGTCTTTAAATTTGAGTTATAATTCATCAATAAACTTTAGCAATCATGAAAAAGAATATGGGAAATGCAGACAGAATAGTGCGCGTATTGATAGCTCTCGTCATTGCCGCTCTATTCTTTACCGGTACTATATCAGGACTTCTCGGAACAGTTCTTCTTGTTTTATCTATAGTTTTTTTGCTTACAAGCGTGATAGGTTTTTGCCCCCTTTACGCTCCCTTCGGTATAAAAACTTGTCCTGCCTCGCGCAATTGACTTTAGAATTGTTTTGCTCTAGAGCTGTCAAAGATGTTCATTTGGCTAGAGGGGTGGTTACATTCCCGAGCCAAGCGAACATCTTCTGACTTGTTCGGCAAGAAAATGCAACTACAAATTATTAGATCCATCTCAGCTGGAAAGGTTTTCAGCGAACATTTGCATTCTCTTCGCTATCTTACAATCCATGCTACAGACCTTTACAAAAAGACGAGATAAAAAAAAGCTGCTTCTTGGAGTACTCTTGCTCTTCCTTGGGCTAGTGGGTATTGCCTCCATTCTTACCATGGACCTGCCCCTACCGGCGGAAGCAGAAGCCGTTTTGAAAGAAAATTTCACCAACTGGCAAATCCAACTATTGCTGTTGATCAACCCGGGCCTCATGCTCCTTGTGGGGGTTACAGCAGGAACCTTGTTGTATCAGGAAACTCGACTTTCCCTACCCATACTGGAAAGAATAGTCGGCTTCAAAAGCAAACCAGACCTGAAGGGGATTACCGTTTACGGAATAGCTGGCGGACTGCTCTCGGGCGTCCTGATAACAATGATCAGCTGGGGCTTTAGTCCTTTCTTACCAGAAGAGTTTCAGGAATTGTCAAGATCCATCCAGCCGGGGGTCGCAGTCAGATTGCTATACGGTGGAATAACAGAAGAAATCCTGATGCGCTTTGGCCTCATGACCTTTGTGGTTTGGCTGAGTTATAAGATTTTAAAAAACAGGGGAAGTCAAATTTATTGGACAGGCATCCTTGTAGCAGCTCTTATTTTTGCCATCGCTCATTTCCCTATTGCTTACCAGGCCGTTGAGCAACCTAGCCTGACATTATTGGGTTATATCCTGTTGGGCAATACCCTTGGAGGCATCATTTTCGGCTGGTTGTACTGGAAAAAGGGACTTGAAGCCGCTTTTATTGGCCACATGATGGCCCATCTGGTGATGCTTTTCTTAGAAACAACGTAATCATGAAAACAGTACAAATATTGGCTTTACGAAAAAGATAATTTCGCATTCAATGCCTCGCCCCTTTCCAGGTGCCGCCATACCTGTAATATTGCCCTTGCTGGTGTGTCCTGAGACAATCCGGACAAACGAATATCCAGTTCTTTCCTTTTTGTACCTGTATTCGATACGCAACTGTAGTTTTATTCTTGCAGGTATGACAAATCTTTGTTTTCATCGACACATTAAACTCTTTCCGGGGGGCTTGGTTGCAATTAGAGCTAATGAACCTATAATTTGACATGATTCTCGATTTTAACAAAAGCAAAGACGACGCCTGGAGGGATATCAAACACGAAATTCACCGGGGTGCCCTCGACAAAAAGCACCCCTTTCGCTTTATTGTGCTGAGTACAGGCGATTCAGGTGAAATACAAAGTAGATGGGTCGTACTGAGAAAAGTAGACGACAATTTGCATTGCTATATTTACACAGATAAGCGTACCCAAAAGATAGATGCACTGAAGAACAATGACAAAGCTCATGTACTAATGTACCATGATAAAAAGAAAATCCAGATCCGCTGCCAGGGCAAGGTATGCATTCACCATCAAAATGAGCTGAGTAGAAATCACTGGAACAACGTGCAGGGTATCGCCAAAAGAGCTTACACCCCAGGAGTTGCGCCGGGCACCCTAATCGGGAGTCCGGAACAGGCCCACGAATGGAATATGGACTTAGAAGATCAATACTTTTCTGTCCTCGAATTCATCCCGGAAGAAATGGATGTGCTCCAACTAAATAAATCCGAGCATTTGAGAATGAAAGCAACGAAAACAGAAGGAGGCTGGATCAAAGAATGGGTGGCTCCGTGATCCCTAAGCTATCCTTGGACTCCATGGTTTTTTTGCAGCTTAATTTCATGCTATTCGCTCAATTCCTTAGAGTGCTGCTTTTTAAAGTATCTCCGGAACAAAAAGTTATGTTGTACCGCTTCCATATTCTCATTGAGTTTCATCATGCTCTCATCGAGATTTTCCAGGGTATTTTTAAAGTTGCGTACAACAATGCTATCATTCATGACAGTGCCCAGCAAGCCGGACTCCAGGTCAATGCTTTCAACAATTTCATTCACCTGAGCTGTTGTGGCTGCAAGGTTTTCAGATGAAACCAAAAGATTGCTCAGAATGGGCTCGGTACGGCGATTGACCAGGCTGTCAAGACCCGCTGTAATGCTCTGCATATCATGCTCGAAAGTAGTATCCCTGGAGAGATAGCCCCATACCCCCTTACCTTTGGACATTTTTTCAATACTGTTTTGCATTTGAACACTGAGTTTTTCTAAATGTGCAGAAGTCATCCGGAGACTTTGCGAGGTAGCCATCAAGTTCTCCGCCATGTCTTTGTCATTGACCATCATGGACAAACTGCCTTCGCCAGTATTGACCTTTTCTATCAACTCCAACAACTCCAAGGTCAGAAGGGCAATATTGTCTGTAGTAGATCCCAGGGCGTTGAGCATTTCTTCTGTCTCAAGACTGCTGTAAGAATCAAGTGTGTCGCCATCCTCAATCAATGCTCCCTTGCCCTCTCCGGGGCTAATATTGACAATCATATTCCCTACGAGTCCATCAGTACCAATACTGGCCACGGCATCTTTTTTCAGAAAATCCAGCACTCTTCTCTGCAGCAGCATTTGCACTTGCAAAGTAGTATCATTAATCACCTCGATGTTCTTTACGCTACCGATATTGATACCTGAATAACGCACATTATTACCCTGCTTTAGTCCTTTGACATTTGAGAAAACTGTGCTGACCTGGATCGAGGACCCAAAAATGTTGCGTTTGCTTCCAATATTGTACAATCCGATGGTAAACAGGGCCAGCCCGATAATGACGAAAAGACCTAAGCGAAAGTAATTGACGGCTTCTTTACTCATGAATCCGGTTTTTGAACTTCTTTAAAAAATGCGCGAACAATGGGATCATCAGATTGAGACAATTCGTCGTAAGTTCCTTCAGCATAGTTGATGCCCTGGTAAAGTATGATGATACGATTAGAAATTACCCGTGCACAATCCATGTCATGTGTAATGATGAGGGATGCCGTTTGGTGTTCTCTTTGAATTTTCAGCATCAATTGAATGATCTCATTGGCGGTCATGGGATCCAGGCCACTGGTAGGCTCATCATAAAGGATGATTTTTGGTTGAAGTATAAGCGTCCTGGCAAGGGCAACTCTTCGTTTCATCCCACCTGAAAGTTCAGCAGGCATAAGATCCATGGTGTGCTCCAGGGCCACATCTTTTAGGGCATTTCGAACCAGCATTTCCGGGTCTTGACCGCGCATACGATCCGGGTGCCTTCTCAAAGGAAAAAGCAAATTCTCACGTACTGTCATAGAGTCGTAAAGGGCACTTCCCTGGAATAAAAAACCTACCTCTGTACGCAAAATATCCAGTTCCTTTTGCTCCAAATCGGTAATCGACTTTCCCAGGACCGATACCTCCCCCGCATCGACATTCACCAGGCGCACGAGACATTTGATCAGGACAGATTTACCGGAGCCTGATTTGCCAAGGATGACCACATTCTCATTGGGATAGAGACTCAAGTCGAATCCCCGCAGTACATGATTTGTGCCAAAACTCTTATGGACATTATTAATGACTATCAAAGGTGACTGTCCCGAATTTCCAGAGTCCCTTGCCGAAGTATGTACGCTATTTGTGCTACTCACCATGTTCAAATTTCAAAAAAAATATCTGCCACCAATACGGCTAGAAAATCGATCAAGAAAACCAATATACTGGCTACGACTACAGCAGAATTGGCTGCTCTTCCCACTCCTTCCGTACCTTTCTTTGAATAATACCCTTTGTAACAACCGACCAGTCCAATGGCAAAACCGAAGAAAAAGCACTTTCCGGTGGCTGGGATAATGTCTCCGATGTATAAATTTTGAAATACCTTATCGAAGAAAAGTGTCATGCTTACATCTCCCTTTGTACTCTCCACTAAGTAAGCTCCCCACAGACCAATCGCATCGCTGAATATGACCAGCAAAGGCAACATCAGGGTCGTGGCCCAAATTCTTGTCACCACCAAATATTTAAAGGGGTTGGTGCCAGATACTTCCATCGCATCAATCTGTTCGGTCACTTTCATGGAGCCCAGCTCTGCCCCAATGCTGGAACCTATTTTACCTGAACAAATCAAGGCTGTGACCAC
>DATFJT010000340.1:0-8105 GCA_035269065.1 Saprospiraceae bacterium
ACTTAATTTAAATGATGATCCTGTTAGTTCCGCATAGCTTGTAGCTACGCAAGGGAAATAGAGGCCAAAATTAGAAAACAGATTCCTTCAAGGAGCAATCAAGACCTCCTTTTAAATTGTCTGAATCACTGATTCTGGTGATGGCGCAGATGACACAGATTTTCTTTTATAAGAGGATCCCTTCCAATACCTTCCAACAATTCTTCCGCCCTTACAGGGCTTGTTTAATCTTGCCTGGCTGTCGGTGGGCTTTCCCAGATTCGGCGTAGCTTCTAGCTACGCAAGGGAAACAGAAGCCAAATTTCGAAAACAGATCCTTCCAAGGGGTCTTGCGTGTCTGTATGGGACCCCTTGCTCCTTCTCAAGAAACTGGCAGGGCGAAACGTTTCCTCTCAATGGGCCAAGGCCCATTGGAAGGTCCAGACAACTTAATTTAAATGATGATCCTGTTAGTTCCGCATAGCTTGTAGCTATGCAAGGAAAACAGAGGCCAAATTGGAAATCAGTACCTTCCAAGGTGGCCTGCTTGCTTGCCCGACCGCAATAAGTCAGAAATTTTAACCTGCATTCTTTTCTCTTCTAATGCAAGTATGACTCCTTGAAAGAACAATGAACCGAACAATGAGCCGTACTATGGCCCGCTTTTATCCAGGCTCAACAACAAAGATTTCAAACTTGTTAGTCACCTAATGCCCAATGGCTAGTTGTGGGCCCAGTTAGATACCCTCACACCTTTTTCTCATCATACAAAGCTTCAATTTGTAATTCATATCCAAAAGACGTAATTTTGCGCTCCGTTCGGGCTCATAGCTCAGTTGGTTAGAGCATCTGACTCATAATCAGAGGGTCCAAGGTTCAAGTCCTTGTGAGCCCACCCAATAAAGCACCGTTCCTCAGGAATGGTGCTTTTTCTTTTTATCAAAGGACCATTGACTATTCTCACATAAGTTCTGCGACTCTTTCGTGGCATAGTTTTGGTTTCTTGCTAATATTGCATTCTACAATTGATAGCTATGAGCGAATTGCAAGTTTACAACACCCTGACGCGGAAAAAAGAAAAATTTGAGCCCATCAATCCGCCCTATGTAGGCATGTATGTCTGCGGACCAACCTTATACAACAAAGCCCATTTAGGTAATTTGCGCTCTTTCATCAGCTTTGATGTGGTCTACCGCTATCTCATGTACCTGGGATACAAAGTGCGCTATGTTCGCAACATTACAGATGTCGGGCATTTGGTAAATGATGGTGAAGAAGGTGAGGACAAAGTGGAGAAGCAGGCCCGTCTAGAGCAACTGGAACCGATGGAGATCGTACAGCGCAATGCCATCGACTTTCACCGGCTGCTGGACAAGTTCAATTTGATCCCGCCGAGCATCGAACCAACAGCTACTGGCCACATCATCGAGCAAATAGAAATGGTTAAGCGCATCGTAGACCATGGATATGGATACGAGAAGGACGGCTCTGTGTACTTTGATGTGGAAAAATATATGGCCGATGGTCACCCCTACGGCGTTTTGTCCGGAAGAAAAATAGATGAATTGATGCAGGAAACCCGGGAATTGGAAGGCCAAACGGCCAAGAAAAACCCCCAGGATTTCGTGATCTGGAAGGGCACAACTCCTGACAAGATTATGAAGTGGAACAGCCCCTGGGGAGAAGGGGTCCCCGGATGGCACCTCGAATGCTCTGTCATGAGTACCAAATACCTGGGCCAGCATTTCGACATTCACGGTGGTGGCATGGACCTGAAATTTCCCCACCACGACTGCGAAATCGCCCAGTCTGTAGCCGCAGATGGCAACAACCCCGTCAAATACTGGCTGCACGGCAATATGCTAACCGTCAATGGCGGAGAAAAAATGAGCAAGTCCAAAGGCAACTCCATTATGCCCGATGAATTGATGTCCGGAGACCACACGCTCCTGAGCAAAGGATTTGCACCCCCCGTCATTCGCTTTTTTATGATGCAGGCCCATTACAGCAGTGAACTGGACATCACCAGCGATGCGCTTGAAGCAGCGGAGAAAGGGTACAGAAGGTTGATGGAGTCCGTAAAGAAAGCAGATAACCTTCAAGCATCAGGATCAGAAGATGAAGGCCTAAAGGAGGTATCCAAAATCAAACAGGATTGCGAAAATCACATGAACAATGACTTCAATACGCCAAAGACCATTGCCTCCCTGTATGAGCTATCCAGCCTCGTTAATAAGGCGAACGATGGGCAAATCAAGCTGGGGACAAAAGCGGTAGCCCTCGCAAAAAGCATTTTTCAGGATTACCTATTTGAAGTCATGGGCATTGAAACAGAAGAGAGTAGTAACAATGAAGTCACAGAAGGCCTGATGGATCTCATCATTGAGCTCAGGAAGTCTGCCCGTGAGAAAAAAGACTGGGATACAGCAGACACCATTCGGGACTCTTTGAAGGAATTGCATGTCGTGCTCAAAGATGGAAAAGAGGGCACAACATGGAGCATAGAAAATTAGTTTGTTCATAGACCATTGACGAAAAAGACCATGACGAAATCCATTGCATTCATTCTGAGCATTACCGGCCTGCTTGTTTCTTGTAATCCTTCGGCTGAAAAGAAAAAGGCAAGCGTTGAAGAAAACAAAGCGGCAATAAAACTCAAGGTACCTGGTTTTAACCGAGATTCTGCCTATAATTTCATTGAGCAGCAGGTGGCCTTTGGCCCTAGAAGACCCAACACAGAAGCGCATAAAGCATGCAAAGACTGGTTGGTAAAGAAGTTCGAGGCTTACAAGATGGAGGTGATCGTACAAGACTTTTCTGCCGAAGCCTATTTTGGAGAACGCATGCAGGGATACAATATCATTGCCCGCTACAATCCGGGGGAAGAAAAAAGAATGATGCTTTCTGCTCATTGGGATACTAGATTCAAAGGGGAAAAAGATCCGGACCCAAAGAAACAGGAGCAACCCATTCCAGGAGCCGATGACGGCGGAAGTGGAGTAGGTATCATTCTCGAGATCGCCCGGTTACTTCAAGAGGAAGACATTCCCATTGGGGTGGATTTTGTGTTGTTCGACCTGGAAGACCAGGGCCAAAACGGCGACAATTCCGGCGAAACCTGGTGCCTGGGAGCCCAGCATTGGACCAAGAATCCTCATCACAGGCTCTACAAATTCGGTGTGCACCTCGATATGGTCGGCAGCAAGGGAGCAAAATTCAAGAAAGAAGGCTTTTCCATGAAGTACGCTTCAGGCATTACCAACAAGGTGTGGAAATGGGCGCAGCGCCTGGGTTATGACAATTATTTCATCGACCGGCGCACGGGCGCAGTCGTCGATGACCATTACTTTCTCAATACCAGCGGCATACTTCCTGTCACCAATATTATTTATACCTCAGATCAGCGCGGGAGCACATTCGGTCCTCACTGGCATACACATGGTGATGATATGGAAAATATTGACAGGAATACATTGAAAGCCGTCGGGCAGGTCGTCACCAATGTCGTGTACAAGGAAGCCGAAGGTACATTCTGAGTCTGTGCATTAGAAGCCCTCGATAAATTCTTCTTTTTCAGGAGATCTTACCAGATTTTCTTTTTGAAGCCCCGGACCTTGAAGGACATTCCTCGTTTCAGAATTTATAAAGCCCATATCCATCCACAGATCTGGTTCTTCTCCTGATCTAGGTAATCCTGGAAATGCGCGTTTCAGCTCCTTGTAAATGATTTCTTCGTGAACCAGGCTATTTTTGAAGTGCGTCCGCACTGCCGAACGGTCATTGTCTACTTCGTAATTTTCAACCGTCCCCCTGAGCTTGAAAAACATATTGAACATGCCATCTTTCTTAGCGGGTAGAGGAGACTTGTCTGTGGCATATTTTCGCACCTTGTTCCAGAGTACCTGTCCTGCATTTATTTTGAAACTGTAGTCAATTTCATTTTCAAAACTGTGCTCACCGGCAAAAGAAAGATTCATAGCATTGCTCTGGACAAACATATGCGGAATGTAGATGCGTCGATCAGAAATCTCCAACCGGTTTTGTAAACTGGTAAACTTGATGTGCATGAGATCCCGCAATTTGATCCAATTGGAAAATTGATAAAGCATGTCGACCCCGATTAGCTCTCCGTTTTGAATATCCAAATCACTGTAGACCTCCAGCTCATCCATAAGATGCGTGCCTTGCTCATCCCAAAAAGCGCGGACCACGCTGTGGGCATCCGTCTTTCCTTTGATGTTCTTGTAGGTGATGACCTCCTGATCAAAGTCCTCAAAGGCCTCCAGGACCTTTCTTATTTCAACCTGTTCGCTCAAAAGTTGCAGTTCCAGCTCAGGAGCCTCTTCATATTTGTATAAACCATTGCCTTTAAAGGAGCCTTCAAATGCCGTAGTTTCAAAGAAAAAATCAATTTTTTCTTTCTCGAACTCAAGATCCACGGCACAGTTATGAAAATCAACCTGGTCATATTGAAATTTTTCCAGGTCAATGAGTAAATCCCCATCAATAACCCATGGTTGAGTTTCTATCTCTGTAGTGTCGCTTATATCCTTCGACTGGAATGCTCCGATCAATTTTGTCAATTCACTGTAGCGCAGCGTTTTCATTTCCAAATGTCCGGAAAGCGGCAATCGACGCTCTGCCATAGCGGTTTTAATCGATGGTATCCGCAAACCGAGCTGAAAAGATTCCCCGTTGAAGGTACCCGCTGTGGGTGCCATGACCATGCTCTCCTCCTTTAATTCAATGTTGGCAGCTTCCGTTTCAATCTCGTGATCCCCTATTTCAAGAAAAATCTGTTCAAGAGCCAGCATACCTTTGAGTCCAGAAAACTGCCAGGTGTCCTCCTTTTTCAAGGTACAGGACAATCCTCTGGCACTCATAATTCCTCGGCGTACCTCAAGTGCTCCGGGGTCAAATAAGTTGAGCAGTGATTTCAATGACAAAGTTCCTTCAGCCCCAATGTCCGCTTCAGGATACACAAGGTTCTTTCCCTCTGCCTGTATGGTAATGTTCAAGTCCTCACTGGACAGTTTTAAATCGTGTGCTTTGAACACCGCCTCTTCCCAGGTTTGTTCAGCTCCTTTTTGGATCGAGATGTTGGTGGAGATATTCTCCAGCGCTTCTCCCAGCGTGCGTTTTTCAAAATAACCCTTTCGGATTTCTCCGTTGATGTCCAGGGCTCCTCCTTCGTCGTATTTGAGGCGCATCGTGTAATTGCCCCTCATGCGGTACTCATCAGGGTTCAGGCCCCCTGAAAAAAGAATTTGAATTAGCTCTTTGAAGTCTCCTTCCAGCACGGCAAAATCCAACTTCATGTCTTCTGGAGTCTCTGATGGCCACTGCAATTTGATATTGGCCTCATCACCATTGATGCGCAGCTTTTTGGAGTACAAATGCCAGTCTTTACTATCTCCATTGTATTGACCTCTGAGTTCTGTGTCTATTTCCAGCGCTTGCTCCATGTGCCAGTCTTCCCTGGTAAAATGCTCCAGAACCAGCTCTCCTTCCACTTCAAATTTCTTTTCAGCCGATTTCTGATGATAATTGAATTCCGCGTCATCTATTGCCACCCTGAAATCCCAATCGTCTCGCCGATGCAGTGCAATCAAGTCCATATCCTCCAGCCGCACATAATCCAGGTTAAAGTCCTTAAAGTATCCCTGTTCCTCTTCAGCGTTGCCCGTTAGTATTTCAAGGTTGGATTGCCCTTGTTGATTGTATTCTAGCCGGATGAGTCCATTTCTGATGAGAATATTTTCGATTTGTAAGGACTTCCTGAGAAGGTTGTATAGGTTCAACCTCAGACCCAATATCTCTGCATCTATGACCGGTTTGCCGTGTTGGTCCCTGATTTCTACCTTCCTCAAATCACAGGAAACAAGCGGAAAAGAGCGCCATAGGGTAAAGCTCTGATCTTCTATTATCAACTCTCCTTGTACATTCTTTTTCAATTGATCCACTACTGCAGCGCCGAACTCATCTTCATATAGCGACAGCAGCAAAAGTGAGGACAAAAAGACCCCCAGGCCAATGCTTCCAAGTACGAGAACAATATTTCGGAGACTTCTCCAGCGCATTCTACTCAAATTATTCTTAAAATAATTGCTTTTTGCAAAGAGGACAACTATATTTGCACTCCTTTTGAAAAAAAGTATTCGGGCGATTAGCTCAGTTGGTTCAGAGCACCTGCCTTACAAGCAGGGGGTCATTGGTTCGAGTCCATTATCGCCCACTAATTAAAGGATTTACTTCAGAACGAGGTAAATCCTTTTTTTATGCGCAGACCGCTGAATATTTATGGATTTCTCCCCGGGCCTTTCTGATGCTTTGCTTAGGCTTTTCTAATGACCGGATTTGACATTTATTCAATACTGATCTTTGAAAAGATCATTTCATTGATTTACATCCATAGATAATGAATACAAATGATCGGAATTTAAAAAGAGACTAAGCTACATCTACCTGGAGAATCCGCTGCACAAGGCTTATTTCCAAATATGGAAACACCCTTGTTCATAGTAAAAGTACTTTGAAGAGATTTCAAACAGGGTTTTTGGATGAGGCCAGACCGTTTTTAGCTACACTCAAAAAAATACATCTTAAAAATGTTTTTGCAGACCTACCAACATCTATGAGGCTTCATATCTTGACCCACTTCTCGATAAATCGCTTGCCGTTTCTGAGTTCCCATTCGATCAGGTACATCGCCGGCGGAAATTCTCCTACTTCTATAACCGAAGAATTTCTAAGTTCTTTCACCACCTCCCCATTCAAATTTTTAATCCATACCACTTCGGGTTCCTGGCTTACATTGATCCTTAATTCTGTTGAAGCGGGATTCGGGAATACCTGATACTCCATAGCGATTTGTTCGCTGATATTTACCGTAGAGGCAATTCGGAGATCATCAACCCACGCTGTTGATCTGTCTACACACCCATCAAGGTCACCACCTCTTGCACTACCAAGCAAAAATATGGCTATGGTATCCGCCTCAGTTTCTGAAAAAGGTAGAGAGATTTCCGTGAAGTCTGAAATAGAATCTCGATGAATCCAATCTACTGTTTCTATCAATTCTTGATTAAGTAACAAATGACACCGTAACCAAAAATAGCTCCCACGATTATATGGATCTATTTCCTGCTTTATTCTAATATTAAATTTCAATTCAGCATTTTCTCCTAACTCTTCCACTTTAAAGAATGTGTAAGCCAAACTAGAACAATCCTGGAAAGCTGAATTAACTTCACCAGTAACAAATTTAAGCGAATAGTTTCCTGTAGTAGATAGTTCGGATCTCTCAAAACGACGATAAAATGTGTCCTGATTGGTAACCCAACCGACTGGGCGCAAGCGATTCTCTCTCCATTCCCATTCCTCAAAACTTCCATTGGGAACAATCTGAGCATCCAAGGGAATCATGATTACAAGAACAATTGATAGTACTCCAAATAACTTTTTCATGTCCCATCGCTTAGTTGATCAATAGTATCTTCCCTTGATAAATATGATGATGTTCCTTATCCTTTGTTACGAAGTGAATGGAATACTGACCGGTAGTGTGGTTCTCTAAATTTAATTCCATTTTTGAACGCCATTGGGGTTTTTCATAAATTAGTACAAAATGTTCAAATGAAAACCCTGGAAAAAATATTCTTAGTCTCCTCTCTTGTCTTCATCCTCGTTCCCGCTTTCTGCCTGGCACAATGGACATGGCATGGTCATCCTCAAATCGAGCTAAGTCCCCCAGGAAGGTTTTGACTTCTAATTTTAGCTTTTGTTTCCCTTGCGTAGCTACAAGCTACGCCGAACTGGTTTCAATCAGATCGATAAAAACAGCTAAAAATCAGCCCCGGAGGGGCGGAATATTTGTAACGGTGGGTGAAAGCCCACCAAAAGCCTAAAACATTACACCAAGCCCCAGAGGGGCGGAATAGCAGATGGAATCCAAGGCAAGGGGTCCCATACAGGCCCTGAACTGAACGGGACCTCAACCGGGCAGTCAAGCCCTATTACACGGCCCTTAAACGAAACCGGGCAGGCAGGCCCTAAAACGGGCAAGCACGCAAGACCCTTTGGAAGGTACTGTTTTCAAAAATTGGCCTCTGTTTCCCTTGCGTAGC
>DATFJT010000341.1:0-2651 GCA_035269065.1 Saprospiraceae bacterium
AATACCCTTGGCGCTTCTTACGACATTCGCTTCAAAGCTTTTAACAGAGATGTTTTTGCTCTCGGTTTCAATATGATGCGGGATGTAGCCGGGAGAAATGATTTTTCCATCACCAGGTTGCACCTCAATGGGTCTTACCTGAAGCAACTGGCCGGATATTACCAGGAATTCGACAGTTATTTGGCCCTGGGTTTTCAGGCGGGATTTGGTCAGCATGCTCTTGGAAGTAATAATTTCTGGTTTCATGATCAATTTAATGCTACCAGCTTTACGCCTAACCAGGGAGCACCGACAGCTGGTCCGACAGGTGCTGATCAAAGTGATCTCTATCTCAATGCAAACATAGGCTTACTCTGGTACACGGTTTTTGATGAGCAGACCAGTATTTATGCCGGAGCAAGTTATTTTCACCTAAATCAACCTGATATCAGTATTATCGGTGACCAGAGTATTCCCCTCGACCCCCGCTATATGTTACATGCCGGAGGTGAATTCGCCCTCTCTGAAAGTGCGAGTTTGTTGCCCAGTGTATTTCTGACCCAGCAGGCTGCATTTACACAAATTCTTCCAGGTATTAATTTCAGGTACAACAGCCGTTATTTTAGGGAATTAGCCTTGCGTGTCGGTGTTTGGGCACGAATGGCCAACTCGGTTGAAGGATTGAATAGCGAGTCTCTTATTCCATCAGTCATGTTTGAGTATGAAAACTGGCTGATTGGCCTTAGTTATGAGATTAATATATCAGAAATAACGGCGGTAAACACCGGTCGGGGGGCATTTGAACTTTCAGTTTACTATGTAGACCGAGATGTAAATTTCCGACAGCCTGCGACTTGTCCTAAGTTTTAATATTGGTTTTACAGAAGAGTTGAAGAAATAGAAATAAAAGAATAACTGTGAGCTCTACTCGTACACAGCGTCTGCCTTACTAATACGCAAATGCTTTTTAATGTTCATCCAGAACATTACGAAAAAATAAAGGATAATTGGAGACCCAAGTGTAACAAAGGAAAGATAAATGAAGTGAATGCGGACACTGCTCGATCTAATGTTGATCTTTTCACCAATATAGGAACACACACCAAAACTGGAATACTCGACGAGGTTTCTAAAGGACAATAACAGTTTTTCTGCTTTACTCATTTTTTTTATCCATTCATTCAAACCTTAATATAAACAATTCTAGAATAAAAAATTTACTTGTTCTATGCTGTAGAATCATTTAGCTCGGTTTAGACTATTGGATTGAGCGGGTTTATCGAGCTAAGATTGGGTTGAGACTAGCGTTAATATCATATAAACTTTTCTCTGAAGGCCTTATATACACCGTCGTAAAGCAAGTCATCCAACAGCTCATGCAGACGATCCTCCATCTCCTCTTTTGTCGATACATCAGAGCGAATTCCCGCGAATTTGACCGAGGTTTCTTCAGATAGGTTCCATTTGACCTCCTTTGTCACAATAATATTGTGTGCTTTAAATGTGGTGTATGAAAAGTCCATTTCTTTAACCTCTTTCCACAGGTGAAAGATTAATTTCAGGTCTTCCGAGCTTAGGTCTTTAAGACTTTCTTTTTTGTCTATTCCACATTGACTAATGTAACGGTTGAGCGGCACGCCTTCTATGAAGTCCCTGTAGTAGAATAATCCAAAATTGGATCGGAATATCTTACTCACATTGTCATAATACCTGGATACTCTTTCGTAGAGGCGTCTGTACTTCTGTAAGTTTTCAATCCTGTCCAGCTCATTTGTGGAGATGATACGGAAAATGCGATCAATTTTGCTCCCCTTGATTTTACCCTTTAGGAGAATAAATTCACTATTGGGATAGATACGCTCTGTCTGAATGATATTTTCTAACTGAAGTGTCTTTTCCGTATTCTCCGGCCATGAGAAATCAGTTACCTCGAAAGCTTCCAGCTCCTGAGTGAGTTGTTTTTCAAGAACTTCATCTTCCAGGTCTTCGTCCTCAGACGGTGATCTGATAGCTCCTATGGGATACTCCTCTTCATCCGGGTTTATTTGGGTTTGCAAGTTTGCCTCTTGGTTCTGATCTTCACTTTCTATCTGTTCACTTTCGTCCTGATCATCGTCTACAATAATGGAGTTTTCATCGGGTTTTTTTTCAGGACTTTCAGATGGTACATTCTTAGATTTTTCGGCCTCCCAAGGCAAAGAAATTTGTTCCTCTCGCAAATGGTTGTTGACCTCTTCCAACTCTTGACTTAGTTCGAAATCCTGTAGTTTGTTTTCAATATGCCATTGTATGATTTCAAATGGGACCTTGCTTTTCTCAGCGGCTGCTTTAAATTTTTCCAGGTAAACCAAACGTTGATTTGGGTCAGTCACTTCTTCTTCCACCTGGCGTAGCAGCTTTTTCCTTGCCTCCAGGCTCTTTTTTTGGCTTTCAATATCTGCTTTCCTTAACTGATCTAATTTCAGGAAAGCCATTTTCCCCGCTCCGGCAGCTACTTGACGAAGTATTTCTTTCTGATCATAAAATGTTTCAATGTCTACATTGGTCCCGCGACATTCTTCCTTTAAAAAAAGCGCTGATGCTGCTTTCTGGAAATAACCGCCGACCAAAATGATTCTGCTGATGTCGTATTTTTTGACCAGCTCACTACTGATGTAATTCGTGAGGTGACG
>DATFJT010000342.1:0-7048 GCA_035269065.1 Saprospiraceae bacterium
GAACGCAATCCGCGATCCTATACCAACCTTTTTCCATCGGGATTGCTGGGCTGGGAAATTGACAGCATACAAGACATCCAATTGAGTTATTCCAGAAGGATCACCCGACCTCGACTTTGGTATTTGTTCCCCTTTTTCACCTTCAGTGATAACCGAAATTTGGCTAGTGGAAACCCCAACCTGGATCCGGAATTCACCCACGCTTTAGAATTGAGTTATTTAAAAAAGGTATCAAAAGGATCGTTAATGGCCTCTTTGGTCTATCGACACAGCACAGGGGTCATCGAACGCATCAACCTCCTTTTTCAGGATGGAATCACCCGTTGGTTTCCGGTCAATATTGCCACAAGGGATGCTTATGGAATGGAATTTAACGCTGATATTAATGTCCGTAAATGGCTTCAAATTACAGGAAACGTCTACGCTGCTTACGAAGAATTAAAAGGTGCCTATGAAGAAGTCGATCTTTCAGTCAACTACCTCAATCTAACAAGCAGGCTGGGAACAGAATTTGATGTAGGGAAGCATACAGACTTTCAGGTCAATTTCAGGTACAACAGCCCTGTAAATACGGCACAGGGCAGACAGGAACACATAGCCAGAGTAGATCTCGCCTTGTCTCAGAAATTATTTAACAACAGGGGGAATTTAACACTGAGTGTCAGTGACCTCTTTAATTCTAGGGTAAGAAGAAGAGAAACCATTACAAGTGATTACTTTCAGTATTCAGAGTTCCAGTGGAGAGCCCGGCAAATCAACCTTACCCTGAACTACCGCATAGAAAAGAATGGCTAAAATCTTTTTCTACTGCTTTTCAGGTCTCATTTGCGGGAAGAATAATACCTCCTGTATACTGCTCTGATTGGTAAGTAGCATAACCAGCCTGTCGATACCGATCCCAAGACCACTTGTAGGTGGCATACCGTATTCCAGAGCTCTAAGAAAATCTTCGTCCAGGGCCATGGCCTCGTCATCCCCTCTCTCTGACAATTTGAGTTGTTCCTCGAATCTTTCCCTTTGATCCAATGGATCGTTCAGCTCTGTGTATGCATTGGCGATTTCTTTTCCATTGACGAACAGTTCAAAGCGCTCCACCAGGCCTTCTTCGGATCTGTGCTTTTTAGCCAGAGGTGTCATTTCCAACGGATAGTCCGTGATGTAGGTAGGTTGAATCAAATGAGCCTCCACTTTCTCGCCAAAAATTTCGTCTATGATCTTACCTCGACCCATATTGTCTTCAAGTGGGACTTTCTCTTCTTTACAGAAAGCTCTGAGTTCTTCTTCTGACATTTTGGAAATATCCGTACCGGTGTATTGATGAATCGCCTGGTACATGCTCATTCTCATGTAAGGGCCCTTAAAATCTATTTCATTCTCACCGTAGCGCACGGCTGTAGTTCCCAGCACTTCCATCGTTACGTATTCCAATAGTTGCTCCACCATTTCCATCATCCAGTGATAGTCCTTGTAAGCCACATAAATTTCCATAGCCGTAAACTCGGGATTGTGTGTTCGGTCCATGCCTTCATTGCGAAACATTTTACCGATTTCATAGACCCCTTCATAGCCCCCGACAATTAATTTTTTAAGGTAGAGTTCATTGGCGATTCTGAGAAACAGTGGGATATCCAGGGAATTGTGGTGGGTGGCAAAGGGCCGAGCTGCGGCTCCACCATGGATGCTTTGTAATACGGGTGTTTCCACTTCTAACCAGCCCTTCTCATCAAAAAACTGACGCATGGCTCGAATTACCCTACTGCGACGCTCAAAAATTGTACGTACTTCAGAGTTAACAATGAGGTCGACATAGCGCTGTCTGTACCTCGCCTCGGGATCAGAAAATGCATCGTAAACATTCCCTTCGGCGTCTTCTTTCACCACAGGCAGTGGTTTAAGTGCTTTCGCCAGAACTGTTAATTTTTCCGCATGGACAGTAATTTCTCCGGTTCGGGTTGTAAAAACAAATCCTTCTATTCCAATAAAGTCACCGATGTCTAGGTATTTCTTGAAAACCTTATTGTAGAGGTCTTTATTCTCATCCGGACAAATATCGTCCCGTGACACATAGATTTGAATTCTGCCAGTACTGTCCTGAAGGGTCGCAAATGACGCCTTACCCATTACTCGTTTGGTCATTAAACGTCCAGCTATACGAACATTCTTCCATTCCCCCTCTTTTTCAGCAGAATATCCGGATATTATATCTTCTGCACGATGAGTGATCTTATAATGAATGGCAGGAAAGGGATCGAAACCCAATGCACGAATGCTCTCCATGTTTTCACGACGGATGACTTCTTGTTCTGATAAGGCCATTGACTATTTTTTAATCTCTCTGCAAGGATAAATCAAATTATCATGAAAAATAAATTCTCAATTAATATGATTGCTTCAATTATGCTTAATTTTAGTTGCGTTATTAAAAAAATAGACCTGTGACAGCTAGTAAATCATTCCTTTTCTTTGTTAATACGAGTATGGATAATCCACTTTATCAATGGCCAAAATTACTGAGCACATTAGGTCTTTTGGTATCTATTTTTTTCACGATACCACTAAATGCTCAAACCACCATTTTATCCAATCCCGGGACTTCTCACACGAATACTGATGCCACGACTTTGGACAGTTACGGACCTGTGGATATTACCAATTGTACAAGCATCAGGTTTGAGGTAGATTATTCCTTTTCCCTACAATGGGAAGGTTTTGGTAATATGGAAATGAGTAGCGAGTGTATTTTGTGTGATGGAGATCCCAACGATCCAACGGGAGGAGGATGCAATCAATGCTGGGATTTCATTTGGATTCAATACTTCATGGATGGAGCCCAGGTATCAGAAAAACTTGTGGGAGGGGATGGAACTACAGATGCAGATCAATCAGGAGATCATAATTACCTCTCCTGTGTGGATGGAGAAACAGAGGCTTCAATAGAAATTAGAACGCAAACCTGGGCTGGCAACGAAACTGTGGAATTTGGTCCTGTTACCATTCTTTGTTGGGAGGGGGTACCAGAAGCTACTGCTAACCCAGATCCAATATGTGAAAATGAAATTCTAAATCTTGAAGCGACAGTTGGTGACAATTCTGTGTTGGTTAGTAATGAATGGACTGGTCCTGGTACAATTGATGGCCCCTTTTCCCTCATCACCACAGCCAGTGATTTTAGTTCACCGTCGGCTGATTATACCATTACTTGCAGCGATGTGAATTCCTGCGATGCTTCAGATATTGTCTCGATCAATGTCGAACAGGCTCCCTTTGCCAATCCTGCGGGGCCTTTGGAAGAATGTGGAACAGGCCAGGCTATCTTCGATTTAACTTCGCTGGATATTACCATTGGGGGTGGTGACCCGGTAGAGTGGTATGAAGATATTGATTTAAGCTTCCCTGTATTTGATCCCTCCAGTTATACTAGTGGGAGTACTATTGTTTACGCTGTCGTTGAGGGATCCAATGGCTGCCTGTCTGAGCCTGAACCTGTAGAACTGGTGGTATCTGCTCAGGCCGCTGACATCTGCGACCCTGGTGAGCTTACTGCCTGCCTGAGAATTGACGGTACAGCGGAATTTAATCTCAGCGCCGTAGACGACCAGGTCAATTGTGGAACAGGATTCACTGTGAACTGGTACGAAGATCCTGCAGGCACCCAATTAATAGGAGATCCTTCTGCTTTTGATTACAATTTCGGTACCCCACCCGGTTTTCCTATTATTCCGCCGTCTTTAGATGGACAGGTTTACGCACAAGTTGTAGACAACAATGGCTGCGAATCCCAGATTATAGAAATAGATTTGAGGGCCACCCTGGGTGCAGCTACTAACCTGGTTCCCAACCCCTTATTCATATGCATAGACCCGCAAACAAGAGAGGGACAAGTAGACCTGGAGCCTTACAATAACCAAATCATCACCATGGGCGGAGAAGTCCAATGGTGGGGCTGGGAAGGATTTCCGAATTTCCCGTTTCTCATTGGCACAGGTGGAACTATTGATGTAGAACCATCAGCCGTCCTCTATGGTATATATATCGACGGACAGGATTGTATATACATTCCTTCAGAATTAGAGGTGGAGGCCCACCCTATTCCAAACATCAACGACCCGATGGATCAGCGCCTTTGTGGTGATGAGAATGGCGAAGCCATTATTGACCTCACCACCATTAACCCCGATGTAGGCAATGGTGATATCGAATGGTACGAAGACGCTCAATTAGATATTCAAATTACAGATCCGGCAAATTACCTGGTGTTTGAAGGGACACAAAGCGTTTTTGTTATCAACAGGGACCCTGCTACCGGCTGTAGATCTGCAGTAGAAGAAATGGTGATTACAGTGGATCCCTTTCCTTTTGGAAACCCGGCTGGCCCATTTTCTGTATGTACTGACCCGGGTACACTCAGCACTACCGTGGATTTGACCGAAGTTGAAATTAGCATTATCGGCGGATCAGTAAATTCAATCACCTGGTACGATGACCCAGCGGCTACTTCGGAGATTCTGACTCCCGGTGCTTTTACCGTGACTGCGCCAAGCACGACAGCTTATGCCCAGGTAATCGGCCCGGATCCACTGAATTGCCCGGGGGAGATTATTGAGGTAGTTTATGACGTTATAGAATCTCCGGTTGCCTCTGATCCTCCACCTATTGAAATTTGTGTCCCCATGGATGTCATTTCTATCGATATTGACCTGACACAATACAATGAATTGATTTACTTAGGACCCGGTAATGTGCGTTGGTTTACAGATCCGACGGCTAATATAGAAATAACGGATCCTGAAAATTATGTGGCAGGAATTCCACTGCAGGACGTATATGCCCGTGTCACAGAAAATGGTTGCGAAAGCAATATTGTAGCTCTTGTTTTTACAGCTTTGCCGGCACCTGAAGCCAACCCAGCTACTTTACAAGCCTGCGATGACGGCAGTGGCGTAGGTACCTATGACCTCACTCAAATCATCGATGACATCAATGGAGGCTCTGGTGAAAATGTTCGGTTCTTCGAAGAATACGATGGCTTCGACCTATTTTCTGAAATTGCTGATTTGGACGAATATAGAACAGATTTGGATCTAATTTATGCCATCGTCGACAATGGACAATGCCCTTCAGAAGTTGTAGAAATAGAACTGATACTAATCGATCAAGCTACTTTGGAAAATATTGGTCCATTTACCGTCTGTCCTGACGCCAATGGAGAAGCCTTCATTGATTTAACGAGCTATGAGGATGATCTGCTGGGCAACCAAAACGGGGTTATTACCTGGTATGAAGAGGATCAGTTCACTGAAATTGATGATCCGGAAGACTTTTTAATCATTGGACCAGTGACCGTATCCGCCAGAGCAGGTGTTGGGACCAACTGTCCAAGCGATTTTGTGGACATTAGTTTCACCCTGAGTAATGGGATTAGCTACACCAACCCCAATAATCCATATCTGCTTTGTACAGATCCTGCTACAGGACAAGCTGAAATTGACCTGAGGTCTTTTCTCGACTCTATTTACAATGGTAATGGCAATGCCATCTGGCAAACTACCGCAGGGGACACGATCACCAATGATAGCATGCACATTGTCACACCACTTGACAGTGTTTATCTGAGTATTGCTGAGGGCACCTGTGCCACAGACACCCTCATCCTGTTCACCTTTGCCGAAAGACCGCCTATCGATGCAGATCCTGCTTCACTCAGCGCATGCGACAATGGCGATGGGACCGCCGATTTTGACCTGACTACTGTGGTACCTACTATCAATATCGGCTCTGGGCTCAATGTCGATTTTTTCGAAGATCAAGCTCTGACCACTCCTATTCCAAATCCAGACAACTACAACAGTGTAAATACGATCATTTACGCCATTGTTCGCGACGGCAACTGTAGCTCTAATGTGGTAGAGATCACGCTCACGGTTCAGCAATCCGCCCAAGTTTGTGCAGATGCTTTCGCTTTTTGCAGTTCTGAAGGAATGATTTCTGTCGATCTGAACACACTCAACGATTCCGTGAATTGCGGAGATGGAAGTATCGTGACCTGGTATCTCTCAGATATGGCAGATCCGGCCAATGAAATCACCCAACCCCTGGTGATCTCTGTTTTGACAGAGGTCTATGTCGTGGTGGGATCCGGAGCCTGTGCTACCGCTCCTACACTTATTACGCTGGACCTCCTGCAGGCGCCTGAAATAGTAGCGGATACCCTTCGGGCCTGTGCCGACCCGGCGCCTGCCAGCTTCGACCTTATCAGCATCGAAAACTCGGTCAACAATGGCTCAGGGCTGCCTGTCTCCTGGTTTGAAGACGGGGGTGCTACCATGCCAATCGCAGATCCTTCGGCATTTGAAGCGAATGATACCACTCAGGTTTTTGCCTTCGTATCTGATGGCACCTGCAACTCAGATACCGTTGCCATTATTTTAGAAGTCATCGAAACACCGGGCTTTGAAGTGCCTGTCATTGATACCTGCGGCGATGCCAATGGCAATCTAGTGCTCGATCTGACCCTTTATGACAACTTCATCAACAGGAGCGGAACCGTTACATGGTACGAAGATGTCAACGGCATGAATATCATTGCCGACCCGAACAATTACAATGCCTCTACCGGAAGCATTTTCGCCCAGGTGAATGTTGCAGGCTGTCTGTCTCCTATTTTTGAGGTTCCGCTGACCATTCGCATTTGCAACTGCAATACGGCTGCACCTGAATTGTCTCCTTCTGCTCTGGATATTTGTCTGCCTGGGAATGCCTTCGTCGACACCCTCCCCGGAACTTTAGCGCTTACCCCAGGGGACGACTGGGAATTTGTCATTCACGATGGTTCCGCAGCTATTTTGGGAGCTATTCTCGATAGAAATACCTCCGGCTCTTTCGCTTTTGACAACAGGTACAATCCCGGACAAACCTACTATATCCATGCCATCGCAGGTCCTGTCGATGCCAACGGCGATATCGACACCAATGACGATTGCTTCGATATCAGCAATACAGGTATTCCCGTTCGATTCTTCACACCTGCAGGTTTAGACACCTTACCGAT
>DATFJT010000343.1:0-5097 GCA_035269065.1 Saprospiraceae bacterium
CCAAAATGAAGCAAAGTTTGCCGCAGGGGGTCGAGATTAAAAATCACGTATTTCGCCAGGCTGATTTTATTGATGCTTCTATCGACAATCTGAGTCAGACCCTAATGGAAGGGGCTTTCTTTGTGGTGATTGTGCTCTTTATTTTTCTCATGAACTGGAGGACTACGATTATTTCCCTGATGGCGATACCCATGTCTCTTCTGGTATCTGTCATTATTCTCAAACTACTTGGTTATTCTATCAATACCATGAGCCTGGGAGGTATGGCGATTGCTATAGGTGCCCTCGTAGATGATGCCATTATCGATGTAGAGAATGTCTTTAAACGACTGAGGCAGAATAGTGAATTGCCTGAAAATGAGCGCAAAGGCAGTATTGAGGTGGTGAGAGATGCCTCGGTAGAAATCCGGAGTTCCATTATTATTGCCACCTTGATTATTATTGTTTCTTTCGTACCCCTTTTCTTTCTCAGTGGTATGGAGGGTCGGCTGTTGACCCCTTTGGGTATAGCTTTTATTACTTCTGTACTCACTTCTCTCATAGTGGCAGTGACCTTGACCCCAGTGATGTGTTCTTACCTGTTGACAAGGGATAAATTATTGAAGAAGCAGTCAAAAGGAACCTTTCTTGAGAGGTGGCTGCAGAAATCATACGCCGGAATGATTCAAAAGACCCTTCAGTATTCAAGATGGGTGATTGGTCTTACTTTTGCCGTTTTTGTAGGCAGCTTGTTGCTGTTTTATCAGCTTGGGCGGACATTTCTACCTGAATTCAATGAAGGATCTATGGTCATCAGTGCGGTAGGAATGCCCGGCATGTCCCTGGAAGAAAGTAATAAAATGGGTAGAAAGATAGAAGAATTATTGCTGGCCTTGCCCGAGGTAGACGTGGTGACCAGGAGAACGGGCCGGGCAGAATTGGATGAACATGCCCAGGGTGTACATGCCTCAGAAATTGATGCGCCCTTCACACTGGAAGAAGGGGGCTCCAAAGAAGCGCTTTTTGAGCGGGTGCGCGCGGAGCTCGCCAAGGTTCCCGGTGTGAATATTACCATTGGACAGCCCATTGCGCACCGCATTGACCATATGCTTTCAGGTACACGTGCCAACATTGCAGTGAAAGTATTTGGCGAGGATCTGACACAACTATTTAGCCTCTGTAAGGATATTGAAAGCATTGCAGAAGACATTCCGGGCCTGACCGACATTGCGGTGGAGCCCCAACTTGAAGTACCCCAAATCAGGATTGAACCGAGGAGGACCATGTTGGCAGGTTATGGTATGACGGTGCAGCAATTGATGCAATTTGTAGAAACTGCTTTGGGTGGACATGAGGTCGGCCAGATTTATGAGGGTCAGAAGTATTTCGACCTTGTGGTGCGCTATCCGGAAGAATACCGAACAGAAATCAATAAAATCAATGGCCTTCTTGTGGATGTCCCCGGAGGCAAGCGCGTTCCGATTACAGATTTAGCCAATATCGCATCGGTCAGTAGTCCCAACCAGATCAGTCGGGAGAATGCCCAGAGAAAGGTAGTTGTTTCTGCCAATGTACAGGGTCGTGACCTGCGTGGGGCAGTTAATGAATTGCGTGAGAAAGTCGCTTCCGGCCTCGATTTGCCCCAGGGTTACAGGGTAGAATATGGCGGTCAATTTGAGAGCGAGGCCAGGGCTTCTCAGATGTTGATGGGTTCTGCTGCGGTAGCCATCCTGATTATTTATTTGCTGCTTTATTTTGAATTGAAAGACACCAAATTGGCGCTCATCGTTCTGTTAAACCTACCGCTGGCCCTCATTGGGGGTATCCTGATCGTGTATTTTACATCTGGTATTGTGAGCATTGCGGGAATTATCGGGTTTATAAGCTTATTCGGTATTGCCACAAGAAATGGACTTCTGTTGATCTCTCGATACCAGGATCTTGAAGCCGAAGGGGAGCAGGGAAATGACCTGATTGTGAAAGGGTCTCTTGACCGTCTCAACCCCATTATCATGACGGCACTAACAACTGCCTTGGCACTTATTCCGCTTGCATTAAAGGGTGGTGAGCCTGGAAATGAAATCCAAAGCCCTATGGCAGTGGTGATTTTGGGTGGATTGCTCACGGCGACTGTACTGAATTTGCTGGTGATTCCAAGTGTGTATCAATGGATGGTGAATGGCCGGTCATAAACGCAGGGATAAAGGCTTTGAAGCAATTGTTTTTGATTCATGTCCTGAGGCTAAGAACTATGATTTTCTAATGCACAGTTTGGTTGTCTTATCCACTGAAGGGAGTCAATCTTGTTGCATTTTATAAGTTGGGCCTGGCTTTCTTACCGGTAACCAATTCAATAAAACTTCGCGGTTGAGATTTTTTCTTACTTAAAGCATATGTAGTCGACCCGGATTGGATTGGCTGAGATGACTCTAACAAAGCGGGGCTTGATTTATTGGAGAAATACATGTTCCCATTTTTCTAGGATAACAAAGACTTAGTTGGTCCTGCCTTATATCCGCATGAGCGAAAGACTGATTTTTAACATACATGACCAATATCATTTGGCCTATTAATCTAGATCATTCTCTCAAATGAGGACTTAATGGATTTTTGGGGTATGATTAAGAAATTCATTCTTGGGTTACTGGCCTTATTGTCCTTGCTACTTGGTGTCAATATCTATACCGATTTCAGGTCTATGGGTACAAAGGCTTTTTATCAGATCAATGACTTTATCCCTATTGATTTACAGGAATGGTTGCCAGGAATGGTGGAGAGCGAGTTCTTCCTATACAATTTGCCAGATTTACTGTGGATGTATGCCTTTTTGCTGATGATTCCTCTTATATGGGGATTTAAGTTTTCTAAGGAAATGATTTTTTGGGCCTCCTCAGTTGTATTCCTGGGATTTGGATTTGAGCTATTGCAATACTGGGACCTGGTTCCGGGTACTTTCGATTGGATGGATATGACTGGTCTAACAATGGCCCTCTTTATATCATACCTGACTTTTTTTGTTTTAAAAATGAACTTATGAAAAAAGTATTATTACATGTACTGACCTTGGGATTAGCCATATTTTTTTTAGTAATGGCGAGTTCCTACGATTACATTGATATAAAATGTGGAGATGCATCCAATATTATGCTAGAACCAGTGGACCTATCTGTAATTACTACAAATATTACTATTGAAGTAGTCGATAAGGAGAGTAATGATGCAATTTCGAATATAGAGCTTGATGTATATACGAAAAGAGTGTTTTGCATACCTCTTCATATGAGTGAGGACTGTCCAAATGAAGGCACCGTGAGGTCCGTGGTATCAAGTAGTGATATTTATGAAACAAATGGTGATGGAATTGTAACACTATCTCGAAATTGGGATGTGGGTGATAAAAAGGACCTTCTAATCGTGAATGTAAGGATTCAAGGCAATGGAGTTTATTCTGCAGCTAGAAGGCGGATTAGAATTAATCAGGATCAAGAAAACATAGTTATGACTGTTCCACTATTAAAAATGACTGCATTATGAAAAAATTATTATTTACTGGCGTTCTTTTTTTATCAGTATCTGTAGTTCTCCTTTCTCAGAATTATTCTTTTCAGGGTGTGAATCCTTTTGGCATCGAGGTAGTGGAAAGCTTGGAGGATTCTAATCCTGGTTGGAATTATCAATTTTTTGATGCGGATGGAGATAATGACCTGGACCTGATTATTTTTGGAATCTCGGCCATTGATACCGTATCAGTTAACCTATTCTATAACCTGCGTTATTTCATTTCTTACCAGGAAAATATTGGTTCAAGTAATTCACCGGAGTTTGGCTCCAGGCAGAATCTATATGACAACTTCGAATTTCCTGTGGGAGGGGGCTTTTTGTTGCCTACAGTTGGAGATCTTAACAATGATGGGCTTTTTGATGTGGTGGTAAGTGCTGAGGTAGATATCTATGGCCTTCAATATCTTCAGTTCCAAATACAGAACCCAGATGGTAGCTTTAGTGTCTCCAATTGCCTTGACTGGGACTTACCTGAATTTTCATCCAATAGCTTTTTTATACCCTCACTTGTGGATATGGATATGGATGGCGATCTGGATCTTTTGTTGAGTGGCTACTATGGTGTTGTGGATGAGAATGATCAGCTTACCGAAGACTATACCTTTCTATATGCAAAGAATACAGGAACAGCAGATAGTCCTGAGTTCGTAGGGTGGTACCACAACCCATACGGACTGGAGCCCCATGGTCAGTCATTATTGATCGGTGGCGATATCAACCTAGACGGTGACTTGGATTTGCTGAACTTGACTTTGGATGGTGATTTGACCAATATCGCTTATGTAGAAAACATGGGTGGCAGTGGAAGGCCAGATTTTAAGGCTCCTGCTTTTAATGCCCTGGGTTTACAGGCAGGGACAGAGTCAGAAACTTTTATGTCGCCTGCATTGGTGGATATTGATGCGGATGGTGACCTCGATCTATTTTTACCTGTTTTATTGGATGAGGATGTTGAATTGAGGTATTACGAGAATGACCTCTGTCATCCGACTATCGTTCCTTTGGATGCTGCTGTGTGCTTTGGAGAAAGCTATGAATACAATGATGTGAGCTATTCCGAGTCCGGGCTTTATTTATTGGATTCCACCGGGGCAGATGGCTGCAAAATCATTACTGAGCTCAACCTGACGATAGCGGATGAGATCAACACGCAGTTGGTGGTTGATGGAGAGAGAATCACAGCAGAAAACAATGAGGATTATACATATACCTGGATTGATTGCAATACAGGAGAGCCAATAAACGGGGCCAATGCCTCAACTTTTATAGCTACTTATTCCGGAGATTTTGCCGTTGAAATCACAGATCAATATGGCTGCAGCGCAATATCTGATTGTATAGATATAGTGGTTAGTTCTGTAGAAGAAAGTGATCTTTCAAGCAGAATAGAGGTTTTTCCTACCTTAACCAGCGGTAGACTATTTATTCGCTCCCAGGTAATTGTAGATGCCATAGAAGTATTCAATATGAGCGGGGAACAAGTCCGTATCGCAGATAGGCCCAGTCAATTGGATTTATTTGGGATGCCACCCGGTATTTATTTTGTCAAAGTACATG
>DATFJT010000344.1:0-9087 GCA_035269065.1 Saprospiraceae bacterium
ATGTCCACTACGTCAAACGGTTCAGTTACTTTGGCTGCGATGTGCTTTACGGGAAAGTACTCGTCCAGTTTCTTACCGTTGATATTGATATCGCCGTTGCCCTTGGTCAAGAATACTCTTGCCACGGAACTCTTCCTTCGGCCTACTGCATTTATTGAATCCATAAGTTTATCTTTCTGGTATTTCTAGTTTCTCCGGTTGCTGTGCCTCATGCGGATGATCAGGACCGGCGTAAACAAATAATTTCTTGTACATCTTTCTTCCCAGCTTACTTTTTGGTAGCATGCGTTTGACTGCTAACTCTATCACCTTTTCAGGTTGTTTCTCAAATTGATCGGCAGCAGAGCGTTCTTTCAAACCGCCCGTGTAGCCTGAGTAGCGCTGGTAGACTTTGTCCTGCATTTTATTGCCGGTAAATCGCGCGCGCTCGGCATTGATGACAATAATGTAATCGCCACAATCAACATGGGGCGTATAATAAGCCTTGTTCTTGCCTTGAAGTACAGGAGCAAGATGGCTCGCCAAGCGGCCAACGATCTGGTTGTTGGCATCAACAACGTGCCATTTTCTATCTACCTGATCCTCCTTTATGGAAATGGTTTTATAACTTTGTTTCACAACCCGTATTTTAATTCAGGCGCAAAGGTAGTTCTAATGAACCAATGAAACAAGGATTTGGAAGAGATTTACCTGATGGGCTTTTATAACACATTGAAAATCAACTACAGAATCGCATATTTATTTGAAGTTGACTAAGAAAATGCCCCTCTAAAACCAGTGTGGAACAAAATATTTATGTTTACATGCTTGAACAATGCCCCTGGTACCACAATTACTTTTCTACAAATTTTAGAAGGATTGGAAGATTCAAAATTAAGTTCAGCTAGAAAGCAAGACCACATAGACCTGGCCTTTAAGTCTATTGTAGACCAGCAAGACAGGAGGTTTAACTACGAACCACTTTTGGGCGCGATGCCGGAATTTCCCGAGAAGATGGAGTACGCGTATCTCGGGTTTAAAATGCGGGCTCCTATCTGGGTGTCCAGCATGACCGGGGGTACGGAAAAAGCAGGTACAATCAATCACCGATTGGCAGAGGTCTGCGGAAATATGGGTCTTGGTATGGGACTCGGCAGTTGCAGAAGTTTATTGTATGGCAAAGAGCGGTTGGAAGATTTCGATGTAAAAGAATTACTGGGCGAGCAGCCTCTTTTTGTAAATCTTGGTATTGCCCAACTCGCTGAGTTGATCGATGGCAAAGCGCTGGACCGAATTGATGCGCTTATCGAGTTGCTTCGGGCCGATGGATTGATTATCCACATCAATCCTTTCCAGGAGTGGATGCAGCCGGAGGGCGATGTGATTTCCGTTCCGCCTATTGAGAGCCTGGGTATTCTGCGTGATTATTACAAAGGACCTCTGGTGGTGAAAGAAGTGGGACAAGGTATAGGACCGGCCAGTTTGCGCGCATTGCTTTCTATAGCACCCGATGGCATTGAGTTTGGTGCTTTTGGCGGCACCAATTTTTCCAAGCTGGAATTATTGAGAGCGCAGGGCAAAAGCAGTTATACCGGCTTGGCACACGTGGGTCATACTGCCCACCAGATGGTGCATTTATTGAATGATATCAGGGAAGAGTTTAGGGATGTAAAGACCGAAATGATCATATCCGGAGGGGTGAAAGGGTTTCTCGATGGTTATTACCTTTGCTCGTTGTGCAATTGGCCTAGTATTTATGGACAGGCCGGGGCTTTTCTCAAAATGGCTCTTGACGGTCCTGAGGCCCTGAATGATTTCGTTAGAAAGGAAATTTTAGGATATAAGTTAGCAGAACAGTACCTCACACTGAGAAATGAAGAAAGGACAGTCATGCATTGAAGCGGGTGGATAATGAAAAAGAGCGAGGAGAACAAAGCTGGAAAACAAGGAAAGATCGTGGAGGGCTTTTCCCAATGGCCCAAAAAGAAAAAGATCGACTGGATCGACGGATCATTGTCCGGGAATGAAAAGGATTTATATCAAGAGCTGTCCTCTTACTGGCATGATGGAGAGGAAGAGCAGTCCTTATTTGAAGGTTTTAGTGAGAATACCGTCAGCAACTTTCACCTGCCTTATGGTATTGCGCCCAATTTTCTGATTAATAATAATATGTACGCGGTGCCTATGGTCACTGAGGAAAGTAGTGTGGTTGCTGCTGCCTCCAGTGCTGCAAAGTTCTGGGCCAGAAGAGGTGGCGTAAAAACCAAAGTGCTCGGCACAGTCAAGAATGGGCACATCAGCTTTTTGTGGTTAGATAAAAGGGCAACTCTGGAAAGCAAAATGCCGGGATGGATTGCTGAAATGAAAGCAGCCGTAAAACCGGTAACTCAAAGCATGGAAAAAAGAGGGGGAGGTATCCGGGAGGTCGCCCTAAAATGTATTGACGAAGCCTCAGGTATCTACCAGTTGTTCGTCAAATTTGAGACCTGCGATTCCATGGGTGCCAATTTCATCAATACGGTTTTAGAAGAAATGGCCAGTAAATTGGAGGTCCTCATGTCTGTCAACTGTGCAGGAGGTGAAGTCTTGCTGTCTATATTATCCAATTACAACCCTGAATGCCTGGTTCTTGCCGAGTTAGAATGCCCCATTCAGGCACTGGGCGAATTTCCTGGCGGAATGGATGCTGAAGCATTTGCACACAGGTTTCATATGGCGGTAACTGTCGCCTTGAAGGATACCTACCGGGCAGTGACGCACAACAAGGGCATCATGAACGGAGTGGACGCGGTGGCATTGGCGACTGCCAACGATTTTAGGGCCATTGAATCCGGAGCTCATGCTTATGCCTGCAGGGATGGACAGTACCGAAGTCTCAGCAGGTGTACCCTGGAAAACAACCAGTTTCATTTCTCCATGGAAATACCCCTAGCCGTAGGTACAGTAGGGGGATTGACCCGATTGCATCCACTGGCGCGGCGTTCCCTTGAAATTTTGGGACGTCCTGATGCACAGGAATTGATGCAGATAATGGCTGCGGTAGGCCTTGTTCAAAATTTTGCCGCTGTCAAATCTCTCGTGACTTCAGGGATTCAATCGGGCCACATGCGCATGCACCTGAGGAACATTTTACAGGAAAACAAAATCCCCGAGCAATTCCACAATCAAATTTGTCAACACTTCCTGGACCATAAGGTGTCTGTCTCGGCAGTGAAGGATTATTATCGAGAACTTTCCAAATGAAGCGCTATTACAGCAGGGGCAAGCTCATGTTGACGGGTGAGTACCTGGTACTTACCGGGGCTCAATCGCTGGCTTTGCCTTTAATATACGGCCAGGATTTAAGCGCAGAGCGAGTCCCAACTGAGCATCTTCAATGGACGAGTTATGACTACAATGGAAATACCTGGTTTGAGGGTCTGTACAACCCCGAAAAAGCAGCCTGGGAAAAAGCCAGCGACCTTGGAACGGCGGATATACTGCAAGGCATGCTTCGGGAGTGTGTAAAAATGAACAGCGTGCTGCGGTTGGATGGCTGGAAAATAGAAACAAGACTTGAGTTTGACAGGAAATGGGGTTGGGGGAGCAGTTCGACCCTTATCAATAATATGGCTCAGTGGGCCCTGGTCGATGCATTTACATTATCTGAAAGAACGCTTGGAGGAAGTGGTTATGACATTGCCTGTGCCCAGTCCGTTCAGCCTATTTTGTACAAGATAGAGAAAGGGAAGGGTGTTTTTGAGGCTGTCAACTGGCAGCCGCCTTTTAGTCGCTCCATATTTTTTGCCTTTACCGGTAAAAAGCGGGATTCGCGACAGGCGACTGCTCAATTCGATCGCAATAGAGATTACTCAGCAGAGGTACAGCAAATGGATTTATTGACCCGAGCGATGATGCGAACTGCAGATGTAAAAGAATTTGAGCGATTGACCTTGCATCATGAAGCGCTTGTAAGTGAAGTTCTGGGCCAGAAAACTGTGCAGAAAGAGTTTTTCCAGGACTTCCCCGGAGCGATCAAATCTTTGGGTGCCTGGGGAGGAGATTTCATTATGGCTGTCAGTCAGGAAGAAGAAGCGAGCGTCAGGAACTATTTTCGATCCAAAGAACTGGACCCCGTATTTAGGTTTGATGAGATCATTAGCCAAGTTTAGGCGGCTAAATATATTTTGCCGTCCATGGAGGCAAAGTAAAGGTGCCAGTTTATGGAATTCAACTTTTGCTTTTACTGGTCAAAAAAAATTTGGTGTACAGGCAACGATTTCAAGGCTCAGGGTATCTGTCTTTGAGGAGTTCTGTGCCTGATGGGATATTTTAATGTAATTTAATAGCATTTAGGAAAATTTCTATCCGGAGAAAACGTGGATGAACAAGAACTCATACGGGGTTGTATCCAAGGCAACAGGACTTGTGAAAAATGCTTGTACGAAAAGTATGCCGGCAAAATGTTGTCGGTATGTATGAGATATATGGGTAGCCGTTCCAAAGCGGAAGACATGGTACAGGAGGGATTCATTCGTGTCTTTCAAAATTTGGACAGTTTCAAGTTTACCGGTTCTCTCGAAGGATGGATCAGGCGCATAATGATTAACTGCTCTTTGAGGGAGTTGGGAAAAATGAGAAACAAGAATGAGTTTTTTGGTCATGAATATTACTCAGAAAGCTCTGATATGGTTGGTGTCATTAGCAAGATGTCAGCGGATGAAATCCACGATTTAATTGCCCAGCTTCCAGATGGCTATCGAACAGTTTTTAACATGTATGTGATCGATGGCTATTCTCATAAGGAAATAGCAGATCAGCTGGATTTTGGTGTTGGCACATCGCGATCTCAACTGGCAAAAGCAAGGAATCAATTAAGAGAAATGCTCCAAATGCACGAAAAAATAGGTAATGAGTCGGAATAGACTACATGATTTTGAAAGTGAATTGAACCGTAAATTAGACGGTCATGAGCTTGATGTGCCTGAGCATATCTGGTCGGCTATTGAGGCAGAAAGGCACCCAGCAAAGAAAGAGCGCTGGCCAGTTCTGCTGATGTTGCTTTTATTTGTTGGCATAGGGGGAGCCGGGATTTGGGCATACAACAGTTATTTGGTTGACCCGGATTTGGCCTCAACGAATGAGCTCAGCAGTACTTCTGACGATTCATTGTCTTCGGCATATAGTGCAGATCAAAACCAGCTTTCTGACGACCCTTCTCTAAATCAAAATAAAGGAACTACCCAGCAGGCATTAGGGGCTGAAAACGTCAAGAAAAAACAAAGTTGGACGGATCAACCATCAGACTCACCTGGTTTTCAGACCACTTCCGGAGACCTTAGCTCTTCTCCTGATAAAGAAAAGCTGTCTAGCCCTGCTTTGAATTCTGGACAGACAACGACACTTTCCCGGGAACATGATCTTTCGCAATCACTTCTCCTCCAGAACAGAAAGCAATTCTCGGTCCTAAGTCCCCTGGAAAGAAGTACAGAAATATCTGATGTTAAGCTTGCAGAAAAATCTCTGCAGTGTCCTATTTTTTCAGACAAAGGCGGGATGACCAACATCAGTGTAGAATTCGGAGTGGGTCCGGCATTGTCGTTCCATCAAATTTCAGCAGATCCTGCATACACTGATTTTCTTACAGCCCGCTTGCAAAGAGAACAACCGCTGGTTAACTATGGAGCCCATGTGAGACTGAAAAAGGAATGGGCAAACAATACCACGGCGAGTGTTGGCTTCAATCTCACTTCTTTCAATTATCAATATAAGCGGGCAGATAGTAATGAAGTCCGCCGCACCGTCATCACGATAGATACTTTTTACCAGGGGCATGATTATACCACCTCAGTGGACACTTTACTGCTGGTAGAACATGGCATCCAGGAGCACCGAAGCGGCATGACGCACCGCGTGTTGAGCTTCCCTGTATCATTTGGTTATAAATTGGAAGTAGATCGACTTTTCCTGGAGCCTTACCTGGGCGCAACATTCAATATTTTCCAGGAAGCCAGATGGTCTGAGGATATGTTTTCTGACCTGATTGAGGGCCCAGTGGAGGATGTTATGGCTTACCGAACCAACCTGGGCGTTATGGCACATGTCGGATTGACGCTTGGTTATGAACTGAACAATAGATGGAGCATTATCATTCAGCCGGAGTACCACCATTCCTGGAACTCCATTACTGAGCCCAACAGGCCGTTGACCGAAAATAGAAATTGGATCAACATCAATGCCGGAGTGAAATACAAACTGTGGCAAACGAAATCAATGAGATGAAAATGAAGGCAATTTTTTACATCCTGTTATTGGGATCTATCCTGTTCCTTTTTTCCTGTGCGGAGGAGGATAGTAACTTTATTCCCATCTCTGAAAATGAAGTATATGCCAGTGATACCAATCTTGAAACACTGCTGAAAGAATTGAAGCCCAAAACCGATGAAAGGCCTTCCAGCGTCTTCGAATTTGGATATGCCAACACCCAGGTTATACCTACAGATTTTGGGTTTTCACCGACAACGGAAGATGGAATAATTTTCGACTTGGTACCCTACGGTTTTTACAACAGGCAAAATGAATTGTATCGCGGACCAGTTTCCGTACATCTTGAATATTTGAATACGCCGGAAGCTTTTATCAGAAATGGTCTTAGTACTATCCGTGATGACGGGCAACTATTAGACCTTGATTTCGCCGTTCGCCTGATTTTTGAAGATAACCGTGGTTATCGCTTAAGTCTTGGTGAAGAAGGAATGCCAATCACTTTGCGTTCTGAAGGGCTGTTTCTCTCTGAGGAATTATTCACGCTTCAGGATCCTAGGAATTATCCATATACATGGTCGGATCATCCGGATAAAGAAAGAATGGAACTGGAGTCTTCTGTAGAGCAGATTAGCGGCAAAACGGTGTATGAATACCAAATGACTCTTTTTGACAACTCCTGGTTGGCCTTAGGTAAAGCAAGCTTGCACGAGAGCTTCAAAGACTTTTGCATCGTACCTGATCAATTGTTGAATGAAGCGGACAAGACGATGGTTTATGCCACCCTCGATGACTCAGAGAACCAAATCATTCAATTTCTTAAAATGGATGAAACCAGCGGATTTTGCACAGACAGTTATCCAAATAATGCCGTTGTCAAGCTGGTCGCATGTTCGATGGATAATTACGTAGACTTTTACTACACCGATGAATTATTGAGAAATATTCCAGGCAATAATATGGAAATAAGCCAGGAGGTAAGCGGGATTGAGGCAATCCTGCGTAGACTTTCTGCCATTTAAACACTATATTTGTTATAATATTGGAATGAGCCATTCTGAACTTCTCAGGATGGCTTTTGTTTTCAAAATAAACAGCAGACTAGTACAATGGAACAAAAAACAGCGAAAAGAGCTATACTTATCTACACAGAGCAAACGCCCAACCCCGAGGCCATTAAATACGTCACCAATACCATGTTGTATGATGGTACGGCGGATTTCAAGACTAAGGAACTGGCTGAAGAGTGGTCTCCCCTGGCTGAGCATTTGTTCAAGTTGCCCTATGTCAAATACGTCTACATAAGCCAAAATTTCGTCTCTGTCACCAAGGAATTCAACTACAGCTGGGATGACATCATGCTGCAGCTGAAAGAAGATATCAAGAAATACATCATGGATGGTGGCGAGATCATAAAGGAGGGTTTCGAGGAGTATTTACGTGAGAAAGAAGAGGCTGAGGGCGCCTCTTTCCATTACACAGGAAAGGACAAAGAGATCGTCGAAAAAATCAAGCAATTGATTGATAAGTACGTCAAACCTGCTGTAGAAATGGACGGAGGAAATATTGAATTCAATTCTTTCGAAGACGGAAAAGTAACGGTTATCATGCAGGGATCTTGCTCAGGCTGTCCTTCCAGTACCGTGACGCTGAAATCGGGCATTGAGGGCATGTTGAAGAGAATGGTACCGGAAGTAAAAGAAGTTATTTCTGTAGCCGGGTAATTCCCACAATCCCGAAGCAATGAATAAATGGTCGAGGTACGCGGATGTCCTGGATCTATGTCGTAAAGTAGGCGGATTCATTCAGTCGTATGCCGGAAAAGTAGGACAGCAGGATATTTTCACTAAAGCCAATGATAGTCTGGTCAGTTTTGTGGATCAAGAAGCGGAAAAACAGCTCATTGAAGGACTTGGCCGCTTGACTCCAGGGTGTTCCATTCTTGCAGAAGAGGGTACACTTGACTTCGACGATAATACAGACAGCCTTTGGATCATTGATCCCCTGGACGGTACGACCAATTTCCTGCACCGCATACCGGCCTATGCCATCAGCCTGGCCTACATGCGAGATGGAGTTTTGTGGGAGGCCTACATTTACGATATCCCTAATGCCAAGCTATATGCGGCGAAAGCCGGTCAAGGCGCTTTTCTGGATAATCAAGCCATTCGAGTCAGCAGTAATACAGACCGAAAGCAATCTTTAATCGCTACGGGTTTTCCCCATGGTTTGGATTTAGACTTGAGCTTTTACTTTGACATTTTTAAAAAGTTTACGCTGGAAACCCGGGGTGTACGTCGTTTGGGTTCTGCTGCCATTGATTTGGCCTTGGTAGCCGAGGGCCGCTTCGAAGGATTCTACGAAATAGGATTACAGCCCTGGGACCTGGCAGCAGGCGTTTTGCTGGTTCGTGAGGCAGGAGGCGTTGTGAGTAATTTTAATGGTGAAGAAGCCCCAATGCTTTGGAAAGGAGATATCATAGCTGCTCCTGCTGCACTGCACAAGAGCATGCACGAAACAATATCAAGCCACAGCAAGGGATTTTATGATTGAAACGGATGTGCTCATCATCGGGTCGGGAATAGCCGGACTGGCTACAGCCCTATACATTCGACAATTCCAACCTGGCTGTCGTATCGACATTTTATCAAAAACAAGTTTACAGGAGAATAACACCCAGTATGCCCAGGGTGGCATTGCCGCGGTCTGGGATGATCAAATAGACAGTACAGGAAGCCATTTACAAGACACCCTGAATGCCGGTGATGGCTTGTGTGATGAGGAAATCGTGCGCCTTGTTGTGGAGGAGGGTCCGGCGCGTGTGAGGGAATTGATCGAATGGGGGGCCCGCTTTGATAAGAAATC
>DATFJT010000345.1:0-4895 GCA_035269065.1 Saprospiraceae bacterium
TTATCTTATGGTGACACTAGAAGATTAAATCCTCCAAATCATGTAGGTGGATATATTGCCAAATGGAGTGAAGATTTTGATTCATTGATATGGTTAAAACCGATCAATGAAAACGCCCTGGAGACCCATGTCTTTGATCTACAACCCACCCCAGACGGTCAAATGGCCTTCATGCATTATGTAGAAAACCACAGAGCATGGTCAGATAGCCTGGGCACAGACTTTCATTTTTTAATCAAGAAAATGGATTCGGAAGGCCAAATCATAGACGAATTTTATCACGGGAACTTTATTTATGCAAGTTCAAGAGGTTTTCCTCACTTATTGGCGCATTCCAATGGGGCCTACTATTTTAGTTCTTTGGATACAGCAGGGAACAGAAGTGTAAATAGAATTGGTTTCCTTCACAAAGTCAATCCCGGATTGGATAGCTTTGAGTGGCACCTATTGTTCCCGAATGATTCAAGGCCACTGCCAAATCCTGATCCATACTTAGACCCTGTAGAATATCATGTCGAAGATTTGTACGAATGTAAAAACGGGGATATACTGGTAGGTGGCTTGTTGTTTGATCGGTTTGATGATTTTGATTCTTTGACAGCAGAAGTGCCCTTCTTACTTCGCGTGGACAGTGAAACAGGTGAGGTATTGTGGAAGCGTGTCTTTCTTACACCAAAGGACAGCACAGATCTCAATACAGAATTTACACCTTTTCGCTATGCCTGGATCAACCAAATAGCAGAGGATGACAATAGGGATATCTATTGTATGGGGCCTGTGCTTCGACGTAATTCACCGGAGGACCCAAGGCGGTTCGATATGTTTCTCATCAAAATCAATGAAAACGGTTGTTTTGGGGAGGGTAGCTGCCCCGAGGACATCATTATGGATATTGATGAGGTCATTACTTTAAATCCCGGGGCGTATATCGATCCTCCCTACCCCAACCCGGTCAATGACTACCTCCAAATTGGTCACATCCCTTATGAGCGATACAGCTTATACGATCACACTGGTAATAAAGTGCAGTCAGGCAGGCATCAAAGCCGGATAAATATGAGCGCCATGCAGCGTGGGGTGTACTTTTTGGAATTAATAGATAGAAAGCAGCAAGCACATACATTTAAAATTATCAAGCAATGAAACCATTCATACTCTTCTTACTCATCAGCCCTATCCTACTCAGTGCTCAAGTCCCCAATGGTGGTTTTGAAAACTGGGACAGTGTGGGCACGCATCTATATCCGACAGGTTGGGGTGTAAATTCAGGTTTAGACGAGTTTAGTTACTCCGTCCGCAAATCATCTGATGCTCCAATCGGAGACTATGCCCTGCACTTATCAAGCGAGGATTTACATCCTCAAGCCTGTTTCTCTTACGTCTATACATATTTTTCCAATCCTTTTGACGGGGAGAATAGTCAGGTTTTTTCTTTTTACTATAAATCTATTCCATGGGATGAAAGAATACCACCATTTCTAAGACTATCCTGGACATTTTACAAAGATGGCAGGCTTCAATTGACAAACTTTGAATGGGAGCCTCCAATTGGAGGAGCAAAAGAATATGAGAAAGTGGAAATCGAGTTGCCGGTTAATGATTACGATTTAATGTTTTTTGGAATTTTAGGATCTGCCGCAATGTCGCCAGTTGATGGATGTAGTGGATTTACGGACTCATGGATTGACGGTATAGAAATTTCAGAAGTCGTCAGTACAGGCGAAATAAGTGAATCCGAATTCCGCATTCTCGGTAATCCTGTGGGCGACTGGTTGCGAATTGATTCGGATCAAATGCCTCAAACTTTGCGTGTCCTGGATCTCAATGGCAGAAGCCTACTACAAGATCAAAAAACCCAAGAATTGCAAGTTGATCATCTTGCGCCCGGGTTGTATTTATTGGAACTTAGCTTTGAGCACGGTAGTCGGCAAATAGAGAAATGGATGAAATTGTGAAAGAAGTCTGTATAAGCCCAGGTACTTTATCCAAGTGATGTGTTTGGTTTGTTTCGGCGAGGTAGTTGGAAATCTTTTATGCCGGACAAATAGAAATCCAGTACTGGAAGAGTGTACTGTTTAAATTAGAGGGTGCAGCCCGCCATCTAGCCAAAAAAATAAGCCCCAAAAGGGCATTATACTTTAACGGTAGGTGATAGCCCACCGACTGCCAGATAAAAGTAAACAAGCCCTGTAAGGGCGGAATAAGCGACGGATTCTTAGGCAAGGGGGCCCAGACGGGCCCTAAAAACAACAGGCAAGCACGCAAGCCCCCTTGGAAGGTGCTGTATTCTAATATTTGACTTCTGATTCCCTTGCGTAAGCTACAAGCTACAACGAACGGAAATGCTCAAGCCGTCTTTTGCAGAGTTCATCCCTCAACCTTAATCTTAATCTCAATCTTCCAAGAAAGTGCCCGGAGCGGGAGTCGAACCCGCACGTCCATTCGGACACATGGCCCTCAACCATGCCTGTCTACCAGTTTCAGCACCCGGGCAATCGAGTGGAGCGCAAATATAAGCGCTTTTACTGAAAATCTACAGAACTCTGTTTTTGATTCATTGAAAAAAACCTCATATTACAAGTTGTTCAAATATTTAAGGCCATGCTGTTCAAACCATTTGCGAGTTTGGGCCTGTTGCTTTTTTGTCTCTCGGCGAAAGCACAGGTGCCCGAAGTAGAGCTCGTAGCCAATACAAACAATGACCCGTTTATGCCGGAGCGTTTCTACCAAACGCGTTGGCTTAAAAATGAGCGGGATGAATTACAATACCGTCTCAGGAAAGAAGAATTGCTTGAGGCAGATTTTACCGGACAATTTACCGTACTGCTGAGTTCTTCGGAGCGCCTGCTTCACCACCCCTTGTTCCGTCAGTTTGGGACCTGGGCCATTTACCGGGAAGGGAACCAATTGCACTACGGTATTCCGACAACTTTTGACAAGCAAAGTGCATTCGATAATTACTTTAACACCATCGTGCATCCGAGAACAAAAGAGGCCAGGGTACTCTATTTCTTTAAGGGCAAGGAATCCCGCCGGGTGAAAAGTTTCATTCAATAAAATCGGATACGTCTTCCAGGGATTTTCGGTCCAGGGAGGGAACTTTTGCCCCGTTCGCCGGATACCCCACGGGCATTAGAAGAAAGCCACGTTCATTGGCCGGGCGCTCCAATATTTCCTGCAAAAAGTTCATGGGACTGGGGGTATGTGTCAAAGTCACCAAACCCGCTTGATGGATGGCCGAGATTAAAATACCACTGGCAATACCCACCGATTCGTTCACGTAGTAATTGTGCTTTTTCTCTCCATCTACCAGGTCATAGGGCTTTTTGAAAACGGCGATCAGCCAGGGGGCAGTTTCAATGAACGGCTTATGCCAGTCCGTGGCAAAGGGTTCCAGGTCCTCCAGCCAGTCATCACTCATACGGCCGTGATAATTCTCGTATTCCTCTTTCTCGGCAGCAACCCTGATCTTCTTTTTCAATTCGGGCGAAGCAATGGCACAAAAATGCCAGGGTTGCTTATGGGCCCCGGAAGGGGCGCTGGCGGCAGTCTTGATTAAATTCTCAATGACCACCCTTGGTACCGGCCGGTCGGAGAAATGACGAATACTCCGGCGTGTACTCATAAACTCCAGGTAGTCAGTACTGTGAGCAATCATCTCTTCCTGGCTGAACTGCTGTCCTTCGTACATTTCAAATGAATCTGACATGCTATTTTATTTATAAATCTCCTTGTTGTGGTCTGATTACGATCTCTTCCATGGTGGCACTGGCTCCCATATCAAGTGCACATTTCACTGCACGGGCAATATCCTCCGGTTGCATGAGCCTGTCCTCCGGAAAATCAGCACCGGCCCATGAGTCAGACCAGGTCGCTCCCGGCATCAAAGCCGTAACCTTGATTTTAGTAGCCTGCAATTCTTTTCGAAGCACCTTGGAGAACCCCAGCAAGGCAAATTTTGAAATGCAATAGGACCCTCCACCCGGGTAAGCCATCAAACTGGCTACAGAACACATATTGAAGATGTGTCCCCAAGGGGCCTTTTTCATCATTCCGATCAAGGCCCTTGTCAGGTAATAGGCACTGTACAAATTCGTGTTGACCTGCAGCTCTAGCTGGCCTTCTTCTTCCTGCAGTATTTCACCGGGGCGAAACACCCCTGCATTATTGACCAATACATGCAGCTGATCCCATTCTGACTGAATGGCCTGACTAAAAGCATCCACGCCTTGTTTTTCACTCAAGTCAGCCGAAAAGATGGGAAAGTTTTGATCCGGGTACTGCTTTTTGAGCTCAGATTGGAAACGCTCCAGGTCAACTTCTGTCCTTGAATTGATGAAAACATCATACCCTTCTCTGGCCAGCATTTCCGTCACGGCTCGACCAATACCCTTCGTTGCTCCTGTAACTACTGCGCTTTTATTACTCATGCTCTGCTGCTATTTACTTTTTCCTCGTGCTCTCTAATGTACGTAAGATTTTGTATTCATGAGAATTCAAGTAATTTTGAACTCGCTTATTTTCGCGATCTATGATAACGGGTTTTCTATCCAGTTTTGGCAAATACTTGTTGATGCTCCAAAGGGGCTTTTCCCGCCCTGAAAAGGCCAACATGTATTTCAAGGAAGTCGTCAGACAGGTCTATGATATCGGCATAGGTTCGGTAATCATTGTCTTCCTGATATCTGTATTCATAGGTGCTGTAACCGCAGTGCAATTCAGTTACCAGTTGGGGACGACCTTTGTGCCCATGTACTACATCGGTTATGTCGTGAGGGACATTACCATTATTGAATTGGCGCCAACCATAACAGGCCTGGTACTTGCCGGGAAGGTAGGATCCAATATGGCTGCCGAGTTGGGAGGGATGCGTCAGAAAGAACACATCGATGCCA
>DATFJT010000346.1:0-3738 GCA_035269065.1 Saprospiraceae bacterium
CTGGCAGCACCCGTATGAAGTCAGGAACAGCCCAAAAGATGGCCCTCAATATGATATCGACAGCCCTCATGGTGCGCCTCGGTCGCATCAAAGACCACCGCATGGTAGATATGCAATTGGCCAACAATAAACTCATTGACAGGGGTGCCCGGATGATCCAGGAGGAATTGGGTGTTTCTTATGAAGAAGCGCACAAATTGCTTTTAAAGCACGGGAGTGTGAGAAAGGCGCTGATTGAAGGAAGATATGAGGATTTATCTTGATTCTCTTTCCAAGATTGAAATGGCATTCAATAGCATCAATTTCTATTTTGTACTGCTTAGCAACTTCACTTTTCTAATGTTTGCAAATTCCTCTATAATTTCATAATCTCCAGCGTCATCAATGGCCCTTAAAGCCAAATCGTGCTGAATAAGCAAACACTGTCCGGGCGATAAATCATCCTCATGAACAAACTTTAGCTCGTATCCCCTTTCCTTCAGTTGAATGACCTGGAACTTCACATCTGCTCCATACTTGTAATAAGCCAAATCACAGCCTTCGTCAAGGTCGCGTTTGCCATCAATAATATCCTGCAAATAAAAAACCATCGCATTGGCCTGCTTGAAATCATCCGAGAATCCAATTCGAGTTGATCTGATCCAAGAATCCCGAGCGGGAAAAAGGATGAAGTAAACCAAAAAAACGAAGCCGAAGACGGAAGCATACCACTTTCGCAAGTGCCATAAATAGTGAAAAAGCAATGACAAAACAACACCTGACAAAAGCGCAAGAAATGGATAGACACTCACATCATACCACCTCAGTTTCGTTTCTGCCGAACTGATGACCATTAAAATAGACATGCTCAAGAGCAATAAATAAATCAATAATTGACGCTCTTTAGTTTGATTTGTAATAAATATGGAGACCAGAGCTATGGGTAAAATCCAAAACCACCATTGAAATCGATACCTGATCATTGCCTTAATGTAAAACAATGTCTCCTCATTATGCGCTTCATTGGCTTCCAAATAGCGCCCACCCAATTCGTTTTCCCACACAGCCCGCAAATACCCGGGATTGAGTGCCTCCCGACCAAAATAAAAGCCTAAGACTAGCGAGAGGAACAACAATACTCCAAAATAAAATGACTTTGTTAAAAGAAGCTGCTTTAAAAAGCCCCTTTGGATCAATACAAAGATGCCAAGCCCGGGCAGCATGAACAACCCTGCTACGCCCTTGGTCAGACAGGCAAGCGACAAAAAGAAAAAGAAAAGAATCAGTTGCCAGGATTTCCTTTGCTCAAAATAGAAGAAAAAAGAGCTGGCTGCAGCAAATACCCACAAGGAAAGTAAAGCATCAAAATCGCCAGTCCTGGAAGAATGATAACCAACAAAGCCGTAGGTAGTTACTAAAATGAGGGAAGAAAAAATACCTATAAACTGGTGGCCTCGACGAATGCCCCACCCAAAAAGCAAAAGCATACAGCAACCGAATCCAGCCAACGCAGAAGGAAATCGCAAAGCGAAAGTGTCCACCCCGAACAAGTGAAAAGACAATGTCTGCATCCAGATGAGTAATGGTGGTTTGGTGCCCCACATGTCTGGTTGATGGTCGTAAGTTGTAACAATGCCCAAACCGTTTTTATACATTTCATAGGCACTCACAGCTCTGCGGGCTTCATCCCATATTTTTATAGGTTCAGTACCTAAATTGTAGAAAAGGATGAACGCACAAAAAAGCCATACGAGCACAACTAAAATCCTATAAAAAGTTTTAGAGAACTTAGTCTTTATTTGCACCTATTAGGGTTTTATTAAAAAATGCCGAGTTCTAATGACACAGCATCGATCAAATTCTAAATTAATAAAAAATAGAAACCGCTGCCCCTGGTGCCTCAAAGACCAGCTATACATGGACTATCACGACGAAGTCTGGGGTGTACCGGAGCGAGACAGTCGCCAATTGTGGATTAAACTTATCCTGGACGGTCAACAGGCCGGATTGAGCTGGTACACCATTCTCAGCAAAATGGACCACTACGAGGAGGCCTTTGATGGATGGAACATTGAGAAAATTGCAGCCTACGGAGAAGATGAATTCCGGAACCTCATGCAGAATCCCGGCATTGTGAGGAACAAACTCAAAATAAGGTCCATTATCGGTAATGCCAGGGCCTACCTCGACATGGAAGAGGCAGGCGAGAATTTTTCAGCGTTTCTATGGTCATTTGTGGATGGAAAGACCATTGTAAACACGCCAAAAAAAATGGATGATGTACCCACCCAAACCAGTCAATCACAAGCCATGAGCAAGGCCCTTAAAAAGAAAGGCTTCAAATTTATAGGTCCCACTATTTGCTACGCTTTCATGCAGGCAGTGGGCATGGTGGATGATCATTTGGCCAGTTGTTGGAGGAAGAACAATATTTAATCCACTCAAACATTTTATATTACCATTCAACAAACTGAATACAATGCGCAAATACCTCTTGATAATCGTGCTCTCTTTTGTAGCCTGGATAAGTAAATCCCAGGTCAACCAAAATTATACGGCCGTCCGCTTTTACATCCATGCTGAAACCCTCATGCAAACCGGCCAATTCCAGGAGGCGTATCAATATTACAGCAACGCCATCGCCGCTGATTCTGAATATGCACAGGCATATATGAAGCGGGGTGTGGCCCTCGAACGCATGGGCAAATACGAGGAGGCATTGAATGATTACGACCGCGCCCTGGCCATCAACCCACACTTAGAATTCATTCGATCCAGGAAAGCCAAGGTGAAAATCCTCGCTGCTGACTTTCGTGGTGCACAGGAGGACATAGAGGCCGTGGTGACCAATCGCAACTGTAGCGACAGCCTGCTGGAGTATTGTGCCGGCCAGTTCATTGAAATCGGGCAATACGACCTGGCCGAGCAGGAAATCGACAGCCTGCTGATCAAAAACCCGGGTGATCCCATTCTCAAAATGAAAAAGGTCTATGTCCTGCAACAACAAAACGATTTTCAAACAGCTGAAGAAATCCTCGATTCCCTTGTGCTTGAATATCCGGAAAACAGCCTGATTCAAGACTTGATGGGCATGAACAAGTTTGCTGATGAGCGCTTTTACGAGGCCATGGATCATTTTAATAGGGCTATTGCCATCGACAGCAGTTTTTACATCGCTTATTTCAATAAAGCCCTCGTACTGGATGCCATGGGGCGAAAGGAAGCCGCCCTCATTTGGATAGATAAGGCCATCGAAAAATCTCAAAAAGCCTCCCATCTCTATTTTGAGCGGGCCCTGCTGAAAAAAGATTTCGGGGACCTGGAAGGAGCTGAGAAAGACTACTCCAGGGCAATTAGCGTTGACGACGATTATTCAAATGCCTTGTTCAACCGCGCCATTACCCGAAAAATGTTGGGTAACTATAGCGAAGCACTAAGGGATGTCAACCTGCTCATTGAAAGGGAGCCCATGCGTCCGGACAATTACAACCTCAGGGGAAACATTCGCCAATTGTTCGGTGATCTGAGAGATGCCATTGATGATTACGACCGGGCCATTAATCTGGATGATGAATATGCCGAAGCCTATCTCAATCGGGCATTGGCCTATATTTCGAATGGACAAAATGTTTTAGGCTGTGATGATCTTGAGATGGCCAGCATTCTGGGGCGGGAAAAAGCAGAAGAGTACATGTATTTTTTCTGCGATTTTTGAGAAAGGAGGAAAAGACATTCAGCCTGCTGCACCATCCGCTCAAT
>DATFJT010000347.1:0-10125 GCA_035269065.1 Saprospiraceae bacterium
TCTTGGCCGTGGGTAATTCTTGTATTGTCTTGCCTACCCTGTTCGCTGTAGCTTCCAGCTACGGATTAGAATCCAGCTGACACTTATCATGCCAATACTTTGGGTTTCCGGCGTAGCTACAAGCTACGCACATCTGTTTGTTTTCTATTTCCAGTCACATGTTCCTGTTCGCCGTAGTTTCTAGCTACGGATTAGAATCCAGCAAACATTTATCATGCCAATGCTTTCGGTCTACAGCATGGCTACAAGCTACGCACATCTGTTTGTTTTCTATTTCCAGTCACACATCTCAGTTCGCTGTAGCTTCCAGCTACGGATTAGTCAATTAAGTCAACTGCCCTTTTCATTGTAAAATACGTACATGCTCAAATGAGGATAGTGTACAGAAGGCCAATAGAACATCAAGAAAAATTACTCGCAGTTTCCGGGCTATCGAGCAAATTCCTCAACTTTCATTCATCCTTTTTCTTATGAGAAATGTTATTTTTAAAATCAAAAAGGAGCTATGGCTACGAAAAGCGTAATTCTTTGCGACATGGAGGGCGTGATTGAATCCATCAATGATCCCGCTGAGAAAATCTTCGGTTACGACAAAGAGGAATTGATCGGTAAAAAGCGGGTGTCTATTTTCTCACCAGGAGAAATCGTCCTGCAAAATGTAGCGCACTGGTTGAAAGAGGCCCGAGAGAAAGGGGAATACATTACCAAAACACAATTTGTCAAAAAAAGTGGGGAGGCCTTCAGCGCCAAAATACGCATTACGCCTACCTACGCCAACGGAAAAGAAGCAGGGCAGACAGGCTACTGTGGAGTCACCGAGGTCATTGATGAGGATGTGAATGTTCCTATCAAATGGACCACCAAGATGATTAAGGGCCTCGCCATCATGCGTATGCCGTTCCTGTCCGCAGTGCTCGTACCCGCATTTGTGGCAGGTGCCTTTGCCTACCACTATCTTGGGGCAGGAGCTGATTTTCCCTGGCTCAACTTTTCGTTGACCTGCCTGGGGGTTGCTTTGTTGCACCTGGCGAGTAATGTACTCAATGACTACTTCGATGTAAAAGACGGCACGGACGATGCCAACAATGCTTATTTCACCCAATTTACAGGTGGAAGCCGAGCCATAGAGCTGGGGTTGATTGATTTGAAGGGCACCAGACGTCTGGGTTACGGTCTGCTGATAGCCGCAACGCTAGTAGGGCTTTATCTCACCTGGCAAAGTAATCTCAATACACTCTACATCGGACTTGCGGGTGCCTTCCTCGGATACTTTTACACCGCACCACCGTTCAGGCTCGTCGCCAGAAAAGGTCTTGGAGAACTGACGATAGCTCTGGCCTTCGGGTCACTGGTTACCCTGGGCACAGTCAATGTCTTAATAGAGAGCCTGAGCTGGATATCCTTCATCATCGGTATCCCCATGGGCCTATTGACCGCGAATATTCTACTCATCAATGAGTTTCCGGATGCCTCCTCGGATGCCACCACCGGAAAAAATCACCTGGTGGTCACCTTCGGCAAGAAAAAAAGTATTGGTATTTATGGGGCCATTTTGCTTTTGGCTGTGGCCTCCTATGTTTGGATCTTTTTCCTCCTGGGTGCCAATAACTACCTCATTTTGATTACGGCCCTGTACACACTGGTCTTTGGCAGCTCCATCCTGGGCCATGTGCGAAAGAATTATGAGACAAGAGAGCTGGTCAAATCCAATGTGAATACCATCATTCTCAGTGCGACAAGTGGCCTGGTCTTTTTATTGGCTTTGATTTTGGGCTGAAGAATCATGTATAGCCACATCGAACACTATCGAACACTAAAAAAGAGAACTCATGAAAAACATTCTCACTGTACTGTTCCTCATTTTTTGCGGAGCTTCCTTTGCTCAGGAAGAGTATAAATCTGAAGTAAAGCCTTATGCCCGCCACCAATACAGCTATGCCGGCATAGGTTTGGCTTACAATGATTACTCTGAAGAATTAGGCCTGCAAATAAGGGCACAATCAGATTTTACCAATTCTCGTTTTTCTTCCTCTATTTACCTCACAATTTATGGTGAAGAAAGTTTCATAGCCAGCGCCACCAACAGCCAGGGTGGTACGACCAATGTGCGGGCGGAGTATCGCGCCTATGAGTTTATGGTAGATGTCCATTACAACATCGTTCATCGATCTTTCAAGTTTTATCCGCTTGTCGGTGTAGGTGTTTTATACGAAAAAGCAGATTTGGAAGCCGATGATGAGGATGAGTTTGTCCTAGTTGAAGGATCTGAAACTTCCTTTGCTTTCAACTTTGGCCTTGGTCTGCAATACGATCTTTTTGACTTCCTGACCGTGTTTGCAGAGCCCAATGTGACGATCTACACGGGAGACAATTTCTATGGCGATGGATTCGGCGCCTTCCAGGCAGGTGTCATGTATGCTTTCTGATGAGGGCCAATGATTCGCATTTCATCTACTGCTTGCGGGCTAAGACTACATATCGCGTGGAGGCACAACTATCGGCCCATTCAGGAATTTCCTCTAGACTTTTGGCATCATAGAGATGTACCTCAGATCCAAAGGCTTCCTCAAAATACTTCCTGATCCTGTGTATTGGCGGTAAAAAACGCTTGTGTTTTCCGGAATAGTGGACTTCCATTTCTCCATTCAGAAAACTCACATTTGTGATTTCACTTTCCTGGAATATGCGACCCTCTTGCTCAACGAGGCTCGGCGTTCTCAACGAAATTACGCGACCGTTCCCTGAACTCATCACATTGGGATACCACCTGATGTGGTCGGGAGTAATAAAATCACCGATGAAATACCCTCCCGGTTTAACAATGGCAGCAGTCTTTTCTATCGCCTCCTGAATTCGCCTGAAATCCAGGTACTGAAAAACATTCAATCCACTGTAGGCCAAATCCCAGGTATCTATTTCAGGGTCCAGCGTAAGCACATCACCCACATCTGCATTCATTCGTTTACCCGCCTCATGTACCATGGCTTCGCTTATATCGATACCGTACATCTGTTCTTTCGGAATTTGATAGTGCTCCATCATATAGGCCTCCACAAGGCCGGTTCCGCAACCCAGGGAAATCATACGCATTTCCTGGAAATCAAGACCGTGTTTCCTGGAAAGCCAGTCTAAATAGTCGGCTATGAATGAATTCAGGCTGGTGCGACCAATCAATTCATCATACAGTTCAGCGTACTTATGAAATTTATCCTCACCGGCTTCCGCAGAATCCTCCTTCTGACACTCGGCGGCCACAATCATCTCTGTATTCAGCATTTTCCAGTAACTTGAATTGAGTGCATGTCCGTGTTCATCCAACTGAATGTCCAGGGTTTGCCGCAACTCCTTGAGATGGGCGGAGTGAAAAGCCCTGGCTTTCATTTCAGAAATTTCTTTTTCGTGACCTCCGATCTTTTCCCAGCGCCTGATTTTCTCCATCCTGTTTCTCAATTGGGTGGGAAAATCACCGTAAGGCCCTTTCTCCACCGATTGAATTGCATCAGCAGAAAGGTGATAAAAAACGCCACCATCTACCCGCTGTATTTCCCCCCGGTCAACATCAAATATTCTCGCATCACCGGTAATACTGTTGCGCTTTTGAAAATCTCCATAAACGTGCAGGCTTATAAAAGACTGCTCCTTTTCAGGGTTACCCATCTGATGAATCAGAGAATGCCCCACACCGACAATATCGCCGGGTTTCACCCGCCACCTCGCCAATGTATAAATACGATCGTCTTCAACTCGAAAAGTAGCGTGCTCAGCAGGCCCAAATATTTTTACTGCTCCCCATTGGGTGTGGCCATGGTCGTGTATAGCTGAAAAGTCACCCGGTTTCCAAGACATCACCATCACCTCAAAATATGGAGACTTGTAGACGAGTTTCCTGCCGTATCCATCGCGATCCGCATGATTGAAATCCATCCATGGCTTCAGGTCTTCTTCCTGTACATGGCTTTCCCTTAAAACCCGTGCAATATCTGCCGGCTTGTAATGGTATTCGCCATGTAGGGCCTCTATGAGCTTTTTCAGTGAAGGAGGAAGCGTAGGCTTTTGCGCTGCAACAGATTCAGTCATATTTCGCATTTTCTTCAAAATTAGTGGAAAAACAGGCTGTCTAGTGTGACAAAGGTCACTGTAATAAGCTTGCATCCTGCTTACTTTTGCACCTGAAAGTATATGAAAACAGAGAAAAAACACCATCAACAGTTACCCCTGGCAGTTATCCTTGCGTTAACGCTGGGTTTAGCGCCGTTCTACCCCGAGCCACACCTATTTGGAAAAATAAGGTGGATCACGGGAGGAGCTCAAGGCATGCAGATGATGGATTATTTTGATCTGATCTTACATGGAGCACCCTGGATTTATTTGATCGCGGTTCTTGTTCTTGTAGTCAAGTCCTACTTTACGACTTCGCAATAACTCAGGTATAGATCAATAAATACAAAACCAACAAATAACAAAAGCATGAAAAAATCATTTAAAGAACTTATCAGTGGGGATCAACCAGTTTTGGTGGATTTCTATGCAGACTGGTGCGGGCCATGCAAAGCCATGGCTCCCATCCTTAAAGAGGTCGCTGAAGAAATGGGCGATAAGGCGAAAATCATCAAAATCGATGTAGATCGCAACCCAGCCCTTTCTCAAAAACTACAAATAAGGTCTGTTCCCACCATGGTCATCTATAAAAATGGTGAAATAACGTGGAGACACTCAGGTATGCAGTCATCCAATAACCTCATAAAATTATTGGAACAAGCCGTATAATCGATTCCTTCTTTAAGCAGTTAGCAGAATTTACAACTCTAATAATCACTTGAATGATATAGGCAAAGTAAGCTGCTTCATTCTCAAAAGTATTTGAAAACGCAAAAATTGAATTCATGAATACATTCATTGAAACGCTGAGTCAACCATGGCATTGGTCCATATCGGGTGCAGCTATAGCTTTCATCCTTTTTCTCATGCTCTGGATGGGCCGCAGTTTTGGTGTGTCCACAGCTTTCAGAAATTTCTGTTCCATCGCCGGGGCAGGAAAGAAATACGATTTTTTCAATATCGATATCAAAGATGAGTATTGGCGCATTGTCTTCATATTCGGAGCACTTACTGGAGGTGTCATTGCAGCACAATTACTCCCCAGTCCCGAGGCGGCCGACATATCTGAAGCCACCATCGCCCATCTTAAAAACGATTGGGGTTGGCGCTATCCACAGGGCGAGGGATTACTCCCCACGGATCTATTCAATTTTGGTAACATACTGGGCATTGGCATTGCGCTCATTGGCGGATTCCTGATTGGTTTTGGAGCGCGTTATGGTGATGGCTGTACGTCAGGGCATGCCATTACCGGGCTTTCTCATTTGCAATTGCCCTCCTTTATCACGGTAATTGGATTTTTTATCGGAGGATTGACCATGACCTGGTTGATACTTCCACTCATTTTTGGATAAATCAAAAGCAATAAAAGACATGAGACTATTATCATTTTATATCGTCGGTATGCTTTTTGGCATCATTATGACCAAATCAGAAGCCGTCTCCTGGTTCAGAATACACGAAATGTTCCGTTTTGAGAGCTTTCATATGTACGGCATCATAGGTGTGGCAGTCGTGCTTGGTTCCATTATTGTCTTTCTCATGAAAAAGAGTAAAATGAAGACTTTGAGGGACACAGTAGTAAATTACACCCCATTGAATTTGAATATTAAAAGGCACTTGCTGGCAGGCTCCATTTTCGGCCTGGGTTGGGCTTTGATGGGCGCATGTCCCGGACCTATGTTCGTACTTCTGGGCAATGGTTTCTGGATCCTCCTGGTCACCATTGTCGGTGCGACGATAGGAACTTTCACCTATGGAATAGTGCGAAATAAATTACCCCACTAATCCTTTAGGAGTCATGCACATGTCACGATACATCTGGCTGGTTCTGTTCATGTTTTCTACCTTTTCCACAGCCTTATGGGCCCAACAAGAGGAAAAAGAAGAGTGGTCGGAGAAGCTTAAGGATTTTACTGTCGACGTCCACCTGGCCATGCAGTTTTGGACTTCCTACAGTTTTGACCAGGAAGTGTACAACGAGGAATTGCAAAAGTACAGACCGGTGGACGACCGTCTCAATTTTCAGATACGACGCTCACGGATGTCTTTCAAGGCGCAGGCCTATGAGCGACTGAAAATCAATATGACCGCAGCTTTGGACCTGGTGGGACGCGATGAACTCGCTGCTACAGAAGGAGGCTTCAACAACGGAGGCTCCCCGAGGTTTCGCATTTGGAATGCCTATGTACAATGGAAGCTGAGCAAACAGTCCGAGCATTTGTACGTGACATCCGGTTACTTCTTGCCTCAGATTGGCCGGGAGAGTATGACAGCGGCCCTGCGAAGCAATTCCATGGAAAAGGCCTGGTCACAAAACTACTTGCGCCGACACATGTCCGGGTCCGGGCCAGGGCGCGTCACCGGTGTGAATTTAGGCGGCCTGATGGTCAAGGAAAATCGCTGGATCAATTACAAATACGACATCGGTCTGTTTTCGAGTACTTTCGGTGCCAATACGGCCGGAATTAAGAGCTCACCGAGCATACTCGGCCGCATGGAGTTCTTTTTTGGAGACCCCGAACAGGATAAATACAAGCTGAGCCACAAGGTAAATTACTTCGGCAAGCGACACGGCCTATCCCTGGCTATCGCCGCAGCACACCAGGGGGCAAGAGACAAGTATTTACAAAACAATGTCTTTAGCGCGGACTTTCTCTTCAATCACGGCCCCTTTCAAATGGACGGGGAAGTAAATCTTCTTCAGAGAAAAGGGGAGATAACGATGGAAGACGAGGGCACCATAGACATCTCCGGCCAAAACCTGACCGGCTACTGGCGCATGGGCTATAATTTCACGCTCTCTAATGGGCAGGTCATCGAACCTGTTGCCATGTGGATGTTCTTTTTCGGTGCCCTGGATGAGAAAGGACAACAAGAGGCGCTGACCATGGGTATGCCGACAGCTCAGGAACTGAAATGGAACATGGGATTCAATTGGTACTTAAACCCGGATCTAAAAATTAGTTTATTTTATACCTTCAGGCAGGCAGACGCCGGTCAGGCAGAATTGCCTGAAATATTGAATAATTATTTTGAAGAAACGGCAACCGGAATACCCTATCGCAAAGGCAATTGGGTTGGACTCGGTTTAGTGGCCATTATTTAAGACATCATTTATGCAGATACAGCAAGAAGAAATATTGGATCTTTTACATGAACATTTCCCGGAATTGGCCGAGAAAGAACTGCAGAAGGATATCGCCGAAGTCGGTCGCCTGATGCATTACAACGCCGGGCAAACCATTATGGACTACGGGAGTTATGTCCGCATGGTGCCCCTGATTACAGAAGGCAGTATCAAAGTGACCCGTGAAGAAGATGAAGAGGGCAAAGAAATGATCCTCTATTTCCTGGGCAAAGGGGAGACTTGTGCCATGTCCTTTTCTTGTTGTATGATGGACAAACAGAGCGCCTTTCGGACAGAAGCCCTGGAAGAAACACGTTTTATCGGCATCCCCGTCAAATATATGGACCAGTGGATGACCAAATACCAAAGCTGGAAAAAATTCATCATGGGCACTTACGACAACAAAATGATGGAAATCATCAAAGTGATGGACAGTGTGGCTTTTGAGGGAATGGATGAACGACTGACCAAATACCTGAAGGCACGCTCTGAAGCAGCAGGCACCAATGAATTGGAATGTACCCACCAGGAAATCGCCAATGACCTCAATGCCTCAAGAGAAGCCATATCACGTCTCCTGAAGAAAATGGAGAACAAAGGTTTGGTTGAGTTGCATCGAAACCGAGTCGTTCTGGTGTAAATGGGACTGCTTACCTGGCAGAATCCGCGTGGCACGCACAAGACATGCCATGGCGAGGCTGAGACCAGGGCAGAGGGTATTTATGTTGAAAGGAGTCAGAGCAGTAGGCTCATTTAATATTCCTCCCTGATTGTTATTCAGAAATGCCTGGCGGAAAAATCCACTGCAAGCTTTTATTCCTCCATTTACACCAGTCAAAAAGATGTGTTCCTGCAGCAATATCCTATTTGGTTCCTCATCTAAAGGCTGTGCTCTTGGCTATCGTTTTTTTAATTCAAATATGTCTTTCCGCCTGTCTTTCAGGTTTCTTACACTACCAAATTGATGAAGCTCCCTCAGCAGGTCAATATCGAGATCTGCAATCAATATCATTTCTGCATTGGGCGTTGCTTCTGCTTTGACTCCATTGGTGGGAAAAGCAAAATCACAAGGAGTGAAAACCATAGATTGAGCATATTGTATATCCATATTATGCACATTGGGCAGGTTGCCAACACTACCGGCAATAGCTACGTAGCATTCATTTTCAATTGCTCTTGCCTGTGCACAATGTCTTACGCGGGAGTATCCATTTTGAGTATCCGTCAGAAACGGAACGAAGAGAATATCCATCCCCTCATCTGCAAGTAATCTGCTCAATTCAGGAAATTCTGAGTCATAGCAAATAAGTACCCCTACTTTGCCGCAATCCGTATCGAATACCTTTAGGTCGTGTCCTCCTTGCATTCCCCACACCTTGGCTTCATCAGGGGTTACATGCAACTTTTCATATCTATCTATTGAACCATCTCTCTTGCATAAGTATCCCACATTATAAAGTTTTCCATTTCTAATCTCAGGCATACTTCCCGCGATAATATTGATATTGTAGGAGATGGAAAAACTCGAGAATTTATTTACAATTTCCTCCGTACATTTTGCAAGTTCTCTGATGGCATCAGATTCTTTCAGATGGTTGTTCTCAGCCATTAAGGGAGCATTAAAGAACTCCGGGAAAAGCGCAAAATCTGATCGATAACCCGAAACGGTATCTATGAAATACTCGGCTTGCTGAATAAGGGAATCAATATTTTTATATGGGCGCATCTGCCATTGAATCAATCCAAGCCTGACTACCTTCTTTTTAGTCGATGCCTTTTTTGCCGGTTTTTCATAATAGATATTATCCCACTCAAGCAATACCGCAAATTCTTTGGATTCTTCATCGCCTTCTAAATAAGCTTTGAGAATTCTTGTGGGCCTGAAATCATTGGAAATCTGGAAGTTTAAAACTGGATCTTCAATTTCTTTTCTTCTTACTTTTTCAATGTACTTTTTGGGACTCATTTCCCGAAAATACTTGTGGTAATTGGGCAGTCTGCCTCCAAAAGCGATTCCTCTTAAATTCTTTTTCTCACAGAGCTCCTTCCTGTAATCGTAAAGTCTCCTTCCTAAGCGGAAGCCCCTAAATTCAGGTTTGATAAAGACGTCGACTCCATAAAGTACATCACCATCGGGTTCATGGGACTCAAAAGAGTAATTGGCTGTAATCTCCCTGTAGGTGTGTTTGTCATCAAATTTTTCATAATCGACAATGATGGATAAAGCACAACCTGCAATTTGACCATTTACCTTGATCACCACCTGGCCCTCAGGAAATTTATCTAATAAAGTCCTTATGTGATCCTCCTCCCAGTAATCATCGGGCATGGTAGCATAAGCAGATTGCATCACATCCTTTATCTGCAAATAGTCTTCAATTTGGAGATAAAGCAATTCAACTTTGTCTATTTCGCTCAATTTCATCACTAATGATATAAATATCTGTAAACAAGATTAAGAAAAGCGCTCGATTTCTGAGGGATTCGCTTTTTATTTTAGCCATTGCATTGGTGCCATGTTTGCCGTTACCTATTTTATCTGCCCTTTTTCCCGGAGAATGCAGATAAAACGCATTGTGCACCAGAAATAATATGGAAACGCCATAACCGCTTATAATTGCATACCCCTAGAGTATAATAGGAATAAGATTGACGCTGTCCGAGCTGATGAGGAGCATCCACATTGTCCATAAAATCATATCTACGTAAACAGAGAATGCCCGATAAAAAAGGTCCTTACTGATAATTTAAATGAGAATACGGTTCTAGATTGCACCCAAACTGTTACTGCTTTTATAGTTAGATGGTCGTGAAGACTTCACAGCCATCTTCATTTCAGTTGAGTTATTCTTAATTTGTTGCCACCAGTCTCTGCATGGTGTTGAAACATGCTACAG
>DATFJT010000348.1:0-12107 GCA_035269065.1 Saprospiraceae bacterium
CAACATGCCTATTTTCAATAGATTATTTCTTGCGTTTTATGGGCTTTTATTCGCAGGGTTTGAGGTATATGCACAGCCTTGTCAGTACATAGCGAATGAAGTTGAAGAGGTTTCAACGATTCAAAAAATTCTAGTTGTAGATGACGTAATATATCTTTTGTCGCAAAAAACCAGTTCGGATAGTGTGATCCTTTACAAGTTTACTCCGTCAAATTGTAATGTCATGGCTAGAAAATCATGGCATTATGAGGATTTTGATGAGAATTATGAGGTTGTAAGCATGTCAGAACTAGCACTCTTGGATAATGGAGAAATTTTGATGTTCGGATATATCACTCGATTCTTCCCTAATACACTTGAGAGGAGAAGGTATGCTGCAGTCATTCACTTAGATTCAAGTCTAAATGTGATAAACATTGCTGAGAAAGAGGCCTATCGGTGGGATGTACAAGTGGATACAACATTTGGTTATGAGGTGACATCACGAACTTTGGTCAACCCTATGGGAAAACATTTATCTGGAAATGTTTTTTCAGGCTTTTACTTGAATGGTGGTAATAATAGCGATTGGTTTGAAAAGCACTTCATTAACAGATTGGATTATGATATTACCTCAAAACAAATAATTGAGGTAGATAGTGTGGAGGTAGATGCAGAAAAATCTGTTTATACTCATACACCTCAAATAATCGATGGTAATTTATTTTTCAGGTATGATGAGGTATTGGACAGCACAGATATACTGGAATCATGTGACAGACCCTATTTGTCGGCATTTTTAGCGGAATACAGCAATGAATTAGAAGAATTAAACACATCATTAATTCATGACCCCTATAGAACACATTATTCTCGCAATTACCCACGAAAAGGGTATGAAGAGCAATATGTTTTATTTGGTGCGATAGATACTTTGTTGTGTGGAGCAGGTGGTCAACACGATTACATCATTCGCAGATTGGATTCGAACCGCAATACAGTAGAGATTATTTATCAAGGTACGTACAGGCAGTGGAATGAATACACAGATATGTATTACGATGATTCTGAGGGTGAGGAAGCTTATTATTTTTGTGGATACGGTTTTCATGTACTCGGGGATAGTACGGGACTTGTTCAACCCATATTGACGAAGATGGATGCAAAATCGGGAGAGATTCTTTTCATGAAAGCCATTGATTTTCCAAATTTTAAGCCATTACATATCCAAGCCACAGGAGATGGCTTTGTGATCGGTGGTAACTACTTTCCTTCAGGTGGATTTGGTATTTTTAGACAAGCTGCGATGGTTTTGATAGACAGAGAAGGTAATGTTCAATTAAAAACAGGTAATGAAGATATCCAAGAGAAGGGGTATTTCAGATTGTATCCAAATCCTACCACGGGAGATATTCAACTACGTGCGGATGTTGATCAAATGGGTGAGTTGAAAATCATGGTTTGTAATGCTCAAGGGCAATTGGTGATCGAAGAAATTCTAAACGATAATGTGTCTACTATTCATCTGGGTCAAAAAGGGATTTTCTTTTATCAACTAATGACAACAGCTGATAGTAAAATGTTGGACCAGGGAAAAATAGTTGTGGAGTAAGCGTCTTTATCCTCGCTCGCGCTTTTTTCTAAAAAAATCTTTGAGCAGGCCTTCTGCTTCATCAGCCTTCAATCCAAACTGAACTTTTGTTTTATTGTGCAGCATTTCCTTTCCAAATCTCATGAAACCCCTTTTATCATCAGAGGCAGCGTAACACAATCTCTTGATACGCGTCCAGAAAATGGCCCCTGCGCACATAGGACAAGGTTCAAGCGTCACAAAAAGTGTACACTCGTCTAAGAATTTGCTGCCGATGTGATTGGAGGCCGCTGTCAGGGCGATCATTTCTGCATGAGCGGTAGCGTCATTCAGTTGTTCGCTGGTATTGTGGGCTTTGGCAATGACCTGATTGTTCCAGACCACTACTGCTCCGACCGGAATTTCATCTTGCTCAAAAGCTTTCTGTGCTTCTTTCAGCGCCATTTTCATGAAGTGCTCATCCGAGTGAATACTCAACATCTGTATAGATTTGGAATGCCCCAAAGTTAGAAAAACGAAGGTTCTGAGTAGTATTATTTGGACAACAAGTCTCCGATAACACAGTTACAAATTCAATAAGCTTTTCTAAAAAGTAGGCTGCCCATTTCATTTGAGCCAGAAAATCAATAATTTTGCACATGGAAAATTTATCGAACAGCAAGATCATTGAAGAAGCCATCACATTTGATGATGTGCTTCTTGTCCCGGCTCAATCCGAGATACTCCCACGCGAAGTCAATACCGAGACCCAATTTACGACTGACCTGAAAATCAATATTCCGGTTGTTTCTGCCGCGATGGATACAGTGACTGAAAAAGAGTTGGCGATTGCCCTTGCCAGACAGGGTGGAATAGGCATCATTCACAAGAATATGTCGATAGAGCGACAGGCGGCCCAGGTCAGAAAGGTGAAAAGAAGTGAAAGTGGGATGATCCAGGATCCGGTTACCCTCGGTATAGAGGCGACGGTCGGCGATGCCCTGCTGTTGATGAGGGAGCAAAGAATAGGAGGTATTCCCATAATAGATAAGAATGGCAAATTATCCGGTATTTTGACCAACAGGGACCTGCGTTTTGAGGACAATATGTCGAAACCAGTCATAGAATTAATGACTTCTGAAAATTTAGTCACGGCACCTGTAGGTACTGATCTCGAGCAGGCCAGAGAAATTCTGCAGAAGTATAAGATTGAGAAACTACCAGTGGTCAAGGACGACAGACTAGTAGGGTTGATCACATTCAAAGACATCATGAAAGTCAAGAATTTCCCCAATGCCTGTAAAGACCAATATGGTCGCCTGGTGGTTGGGGCAGCTGTGGGTATAGCAGCGGACACGATGGAACGGGTAGAGGCCCTGATTGATGTTAATGTGGATGCCATCATTGTGGATACAGCCCATGGTCATAGCGCTGGGGTCATCAGTATGGTTAAAGAGGTCAGAAAGAAATATCCCGATTTACAATTGGTAGGAGGTAACGTGGCCACACGGGAAGGAGCAGAAGCCCTGGTCGATGCCGGTGTGAATGGTATTAAGGTGGGCGTTGGCCCCGGCAGTATATGTACCACGAGAATCGTCGCGGGAGTTGGCGTTCCACAATTGAGTGCTATATTCAATGCCTGCCTCGGTGCCAAAAAGAAGGGTATCCCAGTTATAGCAGACGGTGGAATTCGTTACACGGGTGATATTGCCAAAGCTTTGGCTGCCGGTGCTTCCAGTATCATGGCGGGTTCCTTGTTTGCCGGAGTAGAAGAAGCGCCCGGAGAGACCATTATTTTCAATGGCCGTAAATTCAAATCTTATCGGGGAATGGGTTCTATTTCTGCCATGGAGAAAGGATCAAAAGACCGATATTTCCAGGATGTAGAAGACGATATTAAGAAATTGGTGCCGGAAGGTATTGAAGGTCGTGTTCCTTACAAGGGATCCCTGGCTGAGGTGATGGTACAATATATGGGTGGATTGCGTGCCGGAATGGGCTATTGCGGAGCAGCAAATATTTCTCAATTGCAAGAAGCCAAGTTTGTGAAAATCACCAGTGCTGGTGTTACCGAGAGCCATCCCCATAATATTGCCATCACAAAAGAGTCACCCAACTATTCCAGGTTATAAGTCAATTTGAAGGCAGAAAAGAAAAAAAGGAACGTCCTTTTGAACGTTCCCGGGAAATACTGCACTTCTCCTCCAAGTAGTACAGATAATATTGGAATATAGAATCTGTTATTTTTCATCAGGCCAAATTGAGGGATATCCTTCATTCCGTTTCATGGTTGCCGGCTCGATATCCGAAAAATACTTCATACTCATTATGCCATGTGGGTTTCAGAGGTTGCCTGGGCAGCGAAAATTTGCTGAAATTATCGTGATTAGAATTTTCGTACAAGTCCAACGCCTAGTTGAATGGTTTGCATACGCACATCTTGACCTCCAATGCTGTTGACTTTATTCAGGCCCACGTTTGTTTGAATGTGAGCATTGACCAGCCAATTTCTAGCAATAGGATAATGGGCTGATAATCCTGTGTACCATTCAAAAACATGGTTATTTACTTGAGAAGTGATGTCCCGGCTGGCACGTTGATCTATCATCTTCTCATCGTTGTGCCAAACATAGACGCTCATTTCCTCTTCAAGCTTTATGATGCGACGGTAATTCACCCCTGTGTGAATACGCCATTGCAGGGCATCCCGTAATGTAAAACTTCGAAATATTCCAGTAGCTGCCTGAACAGTGTGTAGGGACTGGAGGATTTGCACCTGGAAGTTAGCTGGTCCCGGATCATAAGTATTTGCAAACTGCATGATGTAATCTAGCGACATTTTGGCCTCGCTGATAGGTGTTTTCACCTCCGGTTCCATGTATATATGGGTGTGCCCAAACTGATCTACCTGGATGTTCATATCATCTGTTTGAACATTCATGAGATAATGGCTTTTATTTTTCAGCATGCTGAATCCCAGGCTGAGGTCAATTCCCCAGTTTTTTCTAAGTGAATTTGCAAGGCGTAATTGTGCATTGTACCCCGCATTCCAATCATGGTGACCACTTAATTTCCCATTCTCCGATGGTAGATTCCTGGCATCATATCGCATCCATTCAGCCCCGGTGAGCATTTGTGCTTCCCATTTGAATGGTTGAGTATTCGTCTTCACTGGAGTGCTTGGCTTTATTGCTGGTAAAATTAGTGTCTCCCGGGAGCGAACTTCAAGCAATGGGAAGGCTATTTCCGGATGTACTGCTCCGGTTCTTTTTTGGTTTAACTTTGCCACTTTTTCTTCCTTGTCCATCAAGGTGATGGCAGATAATTTTATTTTTTCCTGACTCGTGTAGACTGATCTTTCTTTTTCTTTGCTGTCTTTTGATGCAAGTGCTGGTGAAGAGATTTTTTCGTTGCTCTTTGACTCAATGAGAGCTAATTCTGTCTTCCGTTCGTCATGTTCGGTTGATTTCCTTTCTTTTGCAGAAGCCTCGGCTATTTCCTTTTTAGCCGCTTTATTTGGATTCCCCAGGTTGGCTTTGCTGTTCTGCGTGTTACCAGGGACATCCTCTATCAATGTTAGAATTTCAGGAGTGGATTCAATCTGGTTCCTTTCCACCTCTTTTTGATCGACATCCACAGAAACTATGTCCTCAGCTGTATGGTCACTTCTCACCCAAAGGGCTATAAACCCAGCAAGAAATAAGAAAAGTATAGGTAAGATGAACAGCCTGCGGTTATTGCGATCAGACTGCAGTTGATCGAGAGCAGATTCGATCACGTGGCTTGGTGGTGTGTTCCAAGGTTCAGAAGAAAGGTTTTCGCGACTCAATTTGTCCCGAAAGATATCTTCTATTTTATCCCGGTTGTTCTTTTTTTCACTCATGCGGTGTTCATAATTTCGAGTCTACGTCTCAGCATTGCTTTTGATTTTGACAATTGGGATTTGGAGGTACCTTCGCTTATACCTAATTGAACAGCAATTTCCTTATGACTGTAACCTTCTATCACGTACAGATTGAAAACAGTCCTGTAACCTGTAGGCAATTGTTGAATAAGCGCCGTCAATTCCTGAGCTGAAACCCTTTCCAGGGCTGTTTCCCTGTTATCCTTTAAATCGAAGACCTGATCCAGACCCTCATGACTATTTCTTTTCTCTTTTCTCAAATACTGTAAGTTCTCATTAAGAACCACTCTGTAGGCCCAACCACCAAACTCTCCTTTATTGGGGTTGTATGATTTAATATTTCCAAATACCTTGATCACGGCTTCCTGTAGTACGTCGCGAGCATCGGCCTGATTTTTTTGATACCTTAGGCATAATGTATACCATTGATGTTGGTACATCTCGTAAAGTACCGTCAATGATTGACGATCCTTTTTCTTAGCCTTTTGAATCAATTTCAATTCATCCATACTCAGAATGATGCCGTATTTCCCAGAATGAATATGAGAAAAGCTCAGAAATGGTTGCCTGAGTGGCAAGTTTTAGTCCGAAAATATAACATACTCGTAGTTATCGTGTTAAATTTGCGCAGATTTTAGACAGAAAACAAATATTGAATGAGTGCGACAGATCAAAAATTGAAATACAAAGTAAAAGATATCAGCCTTGCTGAATGGGGTAGGATTGAAATGGATCTGGCTGAGGCAGAAATGCCTGGCCTGATGGCTTTAAGGGAGAAGTATGGTAAAGACAAACCGCTCAAGGGTGCACGTATAGCCGGATGTTTACACATGACCATTCAAACGGCTGTATTGATTGAGACTCTTGTAGAATTGGGTGCCGATGTTACCTGGTCTTCTTGCAATATATTTTCCACGCAGGATCATGCCGCAGCGGCTATTGCGGCAGCGGGTATCCCTGTTTTTGCCTGGAAAGGCATGTCAGAAGAAGAATTTGACTGGGCGATCGAGCAAACACTTTTCGCTTTTGAAGATGGTCAACCACTCAATATGATTCTCGACGACGGGGGTGATTTGACCAATATGGTGCTTGACCGATACCCAGAGTTAGTAGACGGAATAAAAGGTCTCAGCGAAGAAACCACCACTGGAGTTCATCGACTTTATGAGAGAATGAAAAACGGTACGCTGCCCATGCCTGCCATCAATGTGAATGACTCTGTGACCAAGTCCAAATTTGACAATAAATACGGTTGTCGTGAGTCTGCAGTGGATGCGATTCGACGGGCTACAGATATTATGATGGCTGGTAAAGTAGCCGTTGTAGCAGGATATGGAGATGTTGGAAAAGGAACTGTTTCATCCTTGAGTGGAGCGGGTTGCAGGGTAATTGTCACGGAGATCGATCCCATTTGTGCCTTACAGGCCGCTATGGATGGATACGAGGTGAAGAAAATGAAAACAGCTATTCCACGGGCAGACATTGTAATCACGGCAACGGGTAATAAAGACATTATAGCTGAGGAGCACTTCAGGATGATGAAGGACAAGACGATCCTCTGTAATATCGGTCATTTCGATAATGAAATAGACATGGCCTGGTTGAATGGCGAATACGGAGATACCAAAATCAGCGTAAAGCCTCAGGTAGATAAATATACCATCGATGGTAAAGATATCATTGTTCTTGCTGAAGGAAGGTTGGTCAATTTGGGTTGTGCCACCGGACACCCCTCATTTGTGATGTCCAACTCTTTTACCAACCAGACGCTGGCTCAGATTGAATTGTGGAACAATACAGATAAGTACGAAAATAAGGTGTACATGCTACCAAAGCATTTGGATGAGCAGGTGGCGCGCTTGCATTTGAACAAAATTGGTGTAGAGCTAGAAGAACTGAGCAAGGATCAGGCAGATTATATTGGAGTTGACAAAAGCGGACCTTTCAAACCGGAATACTACCGTTATTGATCAATTTTCCAACAGAGAAAATACAGTCCCGGTGCATTGTGCATTGGGACTTTTTTATGGGTTGATGTGCGGAATAAAGATGATGAAACCGCAGATCAGGGCCGTAATTGAACTGATCAGTACTCCCGCTGCGGCCATATCTTTCACCATTTTGATTGTTGGATGAATATCTGGGTTTATGTGGTCGCATAATTTTTCTAAAGCGGCATTTACACATTCGAGGGACATAACAGTACCAATGCAAATCAAGATGACACACCATTCCCAGTTTTTCAATTCAAACAAAAATCCAAGTCCTAGAGCTATCAGCGCCATTAAAACATGGAATCGAAAATGAAACTCGGACTTCCACGTACTTTGTATGCCCCGGAAAGCGTGGAGAAAAGCACGAATTCTATCAAATGACCATTGCTTCAAATTCATCTTCAGGGTATTAAAATATGCTTCATGACTTTCTCAAGATTTTTTTGCTAAAGTAAACACTTGCGGATTTGTCTAGAATTTCGGCATTTTGCAGTAAACGAATTTTATTGAACTGGACAGGAAAGCGTCCGGCATTTTTCACTATAAATATCCACATATTTCTTGCTGCAGTTGAAAAGGAATTAACGCTCTTGAAATGCCCGAGGTGATGATTCCAGTTGAACCGCTCAAAATCAGCTGGGTTAGACCAACTCAGTACATTCTTTGAGATACAATTTATCCTACATGCTGTTGGCACAAAGCCCGAGGCCGAATATTTGATGATCATTATTGAACGCATCATTGGATCTATACTTTAAACTCAGGTTTATAAGTTCAGAATCACAGTCTTTTTGCCAATACGCAAGGGAGTTTTTCCTGGATGACATCTCCCTCGGGGTGCAGCGCTTCAACAAGGATAATATAAATGCCAAGTGGAGGAATAGTTGCATTGTCATCCAGGCCATCCCACTTCAATTGTCCATTTCGAGGCAGTAAAACATCCTTTCCTAGAACGCGAATCAATTGTCCTTTGTCACTAAATACCTTCACGTCAGCCTTGTAGCCAGGTTTGTCAAAGTCATAATTGATGAGCAGGACGTCTTCAAAACCGTCTTGATCTGGTGAGAGGCGATTACTAGAGAGGCTTAAACTATTGTTTGAGCCTGGAGAGGCATCTGTCAATTGACTATTGGAGCTTGTAGGTGTTCCGTAACCTGCGGCTTGAGCCGCGGAATGCCAGTTATCCTCTGCCATGCCGTCCAAATTCGGGTTCAATTTTTCAAGGCTGATGCCTTCTAAATTGTCAAGAAATGCGTAGTGCATTTCTGGCCGATAGGTCATTTCGTCGATGGTATTCAGACCGAATACATCGAGAAATCCGATTTGTACATTGCCTTCATCATTGTTAAAGGATGGTAGATCGGACTCGTAAAGCCATTGTGGATTGGGAACCTCGTAGTTGTCCAGCACCCCGGGAATATCCTCAGTAAGAACTGCATAGGTGCCAGGAAAAACAAGTACTTCCAAATCTAAGGCTACTGTTTGATCGTTCTGTGCATTTCTGATGGCCAGTGGTTCGAGCGTGATGACCTTATCACTTCGGTTGAATAACTCCAGGTAATCTTCTGCCCCGGGAATGGGGTCGGTGAGAATTTCATTAATGATGAGGTCGCCTGTTTCGGGTGTTTCCGGAAGCTGAACAGGCATTTCCTGAACCCTCCCGGATATCTTACCAGTACAATCCTCAAATCCGGATTCTATTCTTATGGTGTAAGTAGTCCGAGGTAAAAGTGGGGTAGCAAGAATTAATCCGAGTGTTAACGGACGAAGTGGATCTGTGGTAAACCGGGAGATAGAAATTCCTTCAATATTAATAATGTCGAGCTGGTTCGGCTTATCCCCCGGGCGGCGATCAAATCGAAGTAAAATACTATCCGGTGATTGCGGGTATACCGAGAGGAGGTTTGGTCCCTGAACAATGAGAGTATCTGAGGCTACTGAATTTTGGAATCCAGGAGTGCCGCCGGAAAGACTTTGACTGGCCCGCCAGTTCTCTGCTTCCAGGCAGGGATCATTATTGTTGATCATTTCCAAGGAATAACCTCCGTCCGCACGCTCGTTATTGCGGTACCAACTGTCACTATACGCAATGAAATGAACGAATTCTCCTTTTGGGTTGCTGAGAAGTATGTCGTCACCGGAATTGGATAAATTGATAAGGCCATCAACGGCGACCACATGATCCACGAATGGGAACAGTGCGGCATCCTCATTATCGGTAATGACCAAAAAGTCCCCTGGCAGAACATTGTAATTGGGTAGTTGACAGGAACTTGAACCACTTGTGAGCGTATAGTCTTCAAGATTGAAGGTTTTGTCGCTTCTGTTGAAAATTTCCAGATATTCCACCTCCGGAAGACCAACTGCGGGGCTAGGATCTGCCATGATCTCCTGGATAACCAGGTCATAGGCATCTGCGGTATCCGGGTAAAATACTTGAAAGACAGTATCGAAAATGAGCATTTGATTTCCTGATAAATCTTCAAAACCTTCTACTGTCAATAGATAATCTTCGCCCGATTCTAGTGGTCCATTTAATAGAAATTCTAGTCCATTGGGCGGGTTGAATTCAATTCCACTCACGATAGGTTGGTTTGGGGTGAGCTGAATGTTTTCGGAATCAATTGATGACGAATCTAGTTCCTCGGAGAATAACAATTCAATCCGGTCAGTTCGAGGTATGTTAAACTGTTCTACAGAAGGAGGCAGCGTATCCTCCTGAGGGGGAGCGACTCGGATATTGTCAAAAAAGAAACGATTTCTTCGTGTAGAGGTATAATTACAAGAGAAACCAAAATAATTGACTGGGGGGAGAAAAACATCATCAATATTTCCAAGAAAAAAAGGTGTGAAATTTAATGAGTCCAGGTTCCGATAGCGCAAGGTCCACTCCATACCTTTTTTTTCGATTTGCATACGCACCTCAGGATCATCCGACATGGAGCCTGGTGTGGAATTGGCCAGGAGTGAGTCCGAACCGTTCTCTCTTTTGAACAATTGTACTTTGTCATCACCTCCAGATTCACCAATTCTCAGGAAAAGTGCATCTGTATTATCCAAGGTATCTGTCTTTGCGTATAGATAGATTTCCAGGAAATTGCTATTAGAAGGAGGAAAATTCATCTTGAAATCAAAGCTCCAGTTCAGCGTATCGGATTTGGCAAAGGGGGCATATATACGGGAACTACCCTCAGCAGTTGCATTAAGGCGTAATTCTTCATTCTCAATGATAAAATCCTGCAAGTCTCCAGTCCACTGATTCAAATTCTCATTGGAAAAATCGTCTTCTATGGACTGAGAAAAGGCCTGGGCGCTAACCAGAACAATGATCAAAGTGAAAAATATACTTTTCATAGGATGTGGGTGCTAAAAATTTTCTATACAATAGCTTTCTGCTTTTGGAAAGATAGATGTAATTGATCAAAGCTGGAAAATCCTTGTGGTAAAACTGTATCGTTGTCGTGTAGTGTATGAAATGCAAGGCCATTTTTCCGATATATAGAGGAGGTGTGCCTCTCTTTTCTCCTACAATAAAACTTACATTTGAGTGATTAATTGAGGGTGACGCGAGCAAATGGTAAGGTACCGCAACACGGATACAAAACCTTGCGAATATATTTCTGACAGAAAATCATTGAAGATGAAAAAATACAATTTGGCTGTTGTCGGAGCCACCGGTATGGTGGGTCAGAAAATGTTGGAGGTTCTGGAAGAACGCAAATTTCCAGTTGGGGATTTGTATTTGTGCGCATCAGAAAAGTCTGCTGGCAAAAAGCAAACTGCATTTGGAAAGGAACACACTTTGATCAGTGTGGAAGAGTTAGTTGACCACGCTCCTGATATCGCCATTTTTAGCGCGGGTTCTGAGGCTTCGCTTCAATGGGCCGAAAAATTGACAGCAGAGGGTACAACAGTTATTGACAATTCCTCTGCTTGGAGAATGCACGAGAAAGTTCCTTTAATTGTGCCGGAGATTAATGCAGATATGCTGACGTCGAAAGACCTTTTGATCGCCAATCCCAACTGCTCGACCATACAATTGGTGATGGCCATGCATCCCCTGCACCAAAAATACGGGATTAAAAGGCTGGTTCTTTCCACCTATCAATCGGTCAGCGGGTCTGGAATCAAAGCCTTAGAGCAACTAAAAAATGAGGAGAAAGGGCTGAAGCCGACTGTAATGGCATACCCTTATGCCATTTACAGAAATACTTTACCACACTGCGATGTTTTTTTGGAAAATGACTACACCAAAGAAGAGATGAAAATGGTCTATGAAACGCGCAAAATTTTGCGTGACCAGCATATTGCCATCACATCTACAGCTGTGAGAGTGCCAGTTCATGGGGGGCATTCAATAAGCGTAAACGCCGAGATGAAGAGCCACTTCGAAGTAGGAGAGATCCGTTCATTATTGGACGCTGTCGATGGTCTAGTTGTTAGGGATGATCCTGGAGCTCAAATCTATCCGATGCCCATAGAAGCTTTTAACAGGGATGAGGTTTTTGTTGGCAGGATCAGAAAGGATGATTCCGTCGAACATGGTTTGAATTTGTGGGTGGTGGCAGATAATATTAGAAAGGGGGCTGCTACAAATGCAGTGCAAATCGCTGAGTACCTTATCAAAAGAAATTTGAAGTAGAGAGAAATAGTGGCGAGG
>DATFJT010000349.1:0-6934 GCA_035269065.1 Saprospiraceae bacterium
CGCCAACTGTATATATAGAAATGGGTAATCTGAGAAACCCAAAAGACCAAAAGAGGTTCCTGCTCAACTCCAACAGACAAGCATTAGCAGACTGGATCACTGAAGGTGTCATCAATAACTAATGTTTTCCTAAATTGAGTATTGTTTTGATGCTGCCCATGGACTACTCTATTTTGATACCTGTATACAATGAGGATGTAACTGAACTCGTCCACTCCTTACATCAACAAATGCTGCTTTTAGAACAATCGGGCGAACTGATCATACTGGATGACGCATCACCATCAGTTGCTGTCAGGAAAAGGAATCAAGAGCTCGGAAAGCTAGAAAATGTCATTTACCGTGAATCAAATGAAAATATTGGAAGATCAAGAGCTAGAAATAAACTCGCAGATTTATCTAGTGGAAAAGGCCTGTTGTATCTAGATGCAGATGTAAGCATACCGAGTAATGCTTTTCTTAAACAATACCAGGACTATTTTCAGAGAGAAATGGTTGTTGTCGGTGGACACTATTATTCCAAACAGCGGCCTGTTCACTCTTTGCTTCTCAATTGGAATTATGCCAGGAAATACGAAGCCAAACCGGCTGAAGTCAGGCAAAAAAATGTCTATCGTGGTTTTATCAGCATGAATTTCCTCATTCCTCGCACTTGGATAAAAACGATAGGGTTTCCAACAAATGTCAAGGGTTGGGGACATGAGGATACCTTGTTTGGCCATTTGCTTGAGAAAAAAAATCTATCGGTTCTTCACATTGATAACCCCGTCCTACATCTGGGTCTTTCCGAAGCGAGTGAATATTTAAAAAAACAGGAAGAAGCAATACAACAGGCATTAGTTCTGGCCGAGCGCTATCCCGGTTTCAGTTACAGGCTCATGGAAGTACATCGCAACCTGCCTCTAGCAGTCAAAAAAGTATTGCATTTCAGTTCCAACATATTGATTCCAGCACTTTCTAGTTGTACTCGTCAGACCAATTCACCATTCTTGCTCAATGTCTACAAATTGATCTACTACAATTCTGCTATTTTAGAAAAAGATGGGATACCTACTTGAAAGAACCTCCTTTTTCAAATGGTATGCGTATAAACCTTTAAATGAATATTAAAATTCAGACGAAAAGCTTAATATTGTATGTACTAGATCATGAAATGATGACGTTGAGAGCCTTTCTTACACTACTCATCACTGCATCAGTAGTTAGCTTAACAATCGCTCAGAAAGTCAGTGGAAAGGTCGTAGACCAGGAAACAGATGAGCCGTTAATTGGTGCCAGTGTGCTTATTCAAGGGACAACCAAGGGAACTGTCACAGATATCGACGGTAATTTTAGCTTAAACTGGGATGGGGATTACCCCATTCAGCTGGTTTTTAGCTATGTCGGTTACAGCAGTAAAACAGTCGAAGCCACGGAAGCCTCTTACCAGGAATACAGCCTGGGAAGCGACGCTTTGACCATGGATATTGTCGAAGTTAAAGGACAAAGGATTTCTGACAAGCAAAAAGAATCTCCATTAACTATTGAGGCTCTTGACAATGTAGCCATCAAACAAGCGGCGAGTGCTGATTTTTATGAAAGCCTGGGTAATCTTAAAGGAGTGGATCTGACCACCGCCAGCCTTGGCTTTAAAGTGATCAATACACGCGGCTTTAATAGTACCAGTCCGGTGCGTTCTCTGCAATTGATTGACGGAGTGGACAATCAGTCTCCCGGGCTGAATTTTTCATTAGGTAATTTCCTCGGTGTACCCGACCTGGACATCAATCGCGTTGAGTTAATTGCCGGTGCGAGCTCAGCCTTTTATGGTCCCAACGCATTCAATGGGGTCATCAGCATGCAGACTAAAAATCCATTCTATCACAGAGGTCTCAGTGCTGAAATAAAAGCCGGAGAGCGAAACCTGATCAGTACCTCCATTCGGTGGGCAGATATAGTGACCAATAAAAAAGGATTACCATTCATGGCCTACAAAGTCAATCTTTATTACCTCCGTGCAGATGATTGGGAAGCGGAGAATTACACCCCAGTTTTTGGATCTGAATCGAAGGCAGACAATCCGGGTGGATTTGATGGTGTCAATATTTACGGGGATGAATACAGTAGCCTGAACGATTTCAGGGACGTGCTCAACCAACCCGGTCTTGGGCTTATTCACCGTACCGGTTATAGAGAAATTGATTTGGTGAATTATAATGCAGAAAACCTGAAGGCAAATGCTGCTGTGCACTTCCGACTTCAGCCTGAAAAAGAACAACTCTCCCCCGAGTTGATTGCCTCCAGTAGTTACGGGGGCGGGACCACAGTTTACCAGGGCGACAATCGTTTCTTCCTGGATAATATTCGCTTTTACCAGCATCGACTGGAATTGCAAAAACGTGACAATTACTTTCTGCGGGTTTATGCCACCCACGAAGATGCAGGAGACAGTTATGACCCTTATTTTACCGCCATACAACTTCAAGAACAAGCCAAAGAAACCGGACAATGGTCCCGAAATTATTCCAGCTGGTGGTCATCTAATGTAACCACCCCACTTCAAAATATGGAAGGTTACCCCAGGGGATCTGATTTCCTTGGTGACCCTGAAGGATTTCGCCAAGCCATCAATCAATTTTTAGATCCTTTCCAAGATTCTTTATATGTATGGCACGACAGAGCGGAACAAATAGCCAACATGGCTGATTTCCTTACTGTCAGCGAAGATTATTACGAGCCCGGTACAGCACGATTTGATTCAGCTTTCAATGACATTACTTCCCGAATTTCCTACGAAGAAGGAGGTACCCGGTTCTACGATAAATCTGCCTTAGTGCATACGCATGGGGAATACCGTTTTAATGATGTTGTACAAAAGGATGAAGGCATAACGGATTTGGATCTCATTTTCGGAGCCAATGCCAGATGGTTTTTACCGGATTCGCGTGGATCTATTTTATTGGACACTGCAGGCAGAGAGATTCAGACCTTTGAATACGGCGTTTATGGAGGGGGCACCATGGGAATCGGAGACAAAGTCAAAGTGAATGTCTCTTTGAGAATGGACAAACACCAGAATTATGACTATCTTTTTTCTCCCGCAGCCTCTGTAGTATACAACCCGAGTATCAACCAATTCCTCCGATTCAGCCTTTCCTCTGCGATTCGAAACCCGACCTTGTCTGATCAATTTTTATTTTACAATGTAGGCCCGGCCATTCTAATCGGCAACCTGGACGGATTTGAAGGCGTTTTCTCACCGGAATCCTTTATAGACTACCTCAATACCAGAAATAGAGATACACTTGAATCATTCAATATTGACCCTATACGCCCGGAAAGGGCACGTACGGTGGAAATTGGTTACCGAACCACCCTTTGGGACCGGTTGTTCCTTGATTTAGGGTACTATTACACATTCTACAATGACTTTATTGGTTTCCAACTTGCCGTAGAGTCGGATTTCGATCCCGTCTTCGGACTTCCGCTCAACACACAGGTATACCGAGTGAGCGCCAATGCACAAGACCAGGTGACCACCCAGGGATTTGCCATCGGGGGAAATTACTATTTTGGCAATTATTATTCCCTCAACGGAAATTACTCCTGGAACAAGCTCAATACAGCAACAGACGATCCAATCATACCAGCATTTAATACTCCTGAACACAAATACAACATAGGAGTATCCGGCAGGAATATTCCACTTGACCTTGGATTTGTCCAGCTAAATAATTTTGGATTTAATCTTAATTATAAGTGGATTGAAGGCTTCCTATTTGAAGGATCTCCACAATTCACCGGCTTTATTGACTCTTATGGCCTGATAGACGGTCAGGTGAATATATTTCTCGACCGCATCAACACTACCGTCAAAATCGGAGGATCCAATCTGATGAACAATATGGTCTTCCAAACCTACGGCGGGCCCCGTGTTGGTAGATTGGCCTATATTTCATTAAATTACAACTGGGAAAAATTATAAGTAAACCTATATAACTAATAACTATGAAGAATTTTATACTCATTTTACTGACTTTTCTAATATCGGCAGCCGTGGCTGAAGCGCAGGTGCGTTACCTGGAGCCGGTATTTGATGAAGTAACTGTCCAAAGAGAGGAATATGGCTCAAACATCTCTATTATTACGGGACAACCTATGGAAACACCACTCCTTATGGATGTTTATCAGCCTGTTGGCGATACAGAGACTGAGCGTCCTGTCATCATCGTACCCCACACAGGAAGCTTTTTACCTCCAATTTTTAATGGCACTACCTCCGGTGACTTAGGGGACTCCACTTTAGTAGAAGTCTGTACTCGCCTGGCACAGAGGGGTTACGTAGCTGTGGGAATGACTTATCGACTGGGCTGGCAGCCTGAAGCCGCTGATCCCAACGTCCGAAAAGGATCGCTTTTGCAAGCGGTATATCGTTCTGTACAAGATTCCAGAACTTGTGTCAGAAATTTGAGAAGAACAGTTGACGAAGAAAATAATCCATTCGGTATCGACCAAGATCGCATAGGAATGTTCGGTATAGGATCTGGAGGCTATGTGTCCTTCGCAGCAGGCTGCTTGGATGATTACTCTGAAGTACTTCTAGACAAATTCCTGGACTCGCAAACCAACCTACCATTAATAGACACAACCATACTCGGCAATTTTGATGCTACGGAAGCCGGTGCACTATGCATCCCTAATCACGTGGGATATGATTCTGACTTTGATATTGCTGTAAATATTGGAGGTGCACTTGGTGACATGAGTTGGATAGATGGAAGAGAAAATGAACCCGCCTATTGCGGATTTCATTGCCTGCGAGATCCATTTGCTCCCTGGTTCAGAGGAATTGTAATTGTACCTACCACCAGAGAAAATGTTGTTGAGGTTTCCGGAACAAGAGAAGCTGTTCAAATGGCGAACGACAGGGGCAATAATACTGTTCTTGAAGGCATTCCTGCCGCCATAGACCCAATACAGCCTATCGTTGATGTGTTAAGTGGTATTCCGGTGGACTATAATGGTTTCCAAACGACTCTAGCTACCAACAACATGTATACTTTTATAACGCCTGACTTGCAAGGCTCCCCCTGGGACTGGTGGGATTTAAATGTCATCCGTGCTAAGGTGGCGGCAATCAACATGCAGTTTGGTACTAATTTCGATGCAGATCTCATTCACCAAAATGGTTTGTTGACAAATGCAGACATGAGTGCGCAAAAGGCCAGAACTTATCTGGATACGGTATTTGCTTATGCTACGCCGCGTATCTACACGGCTTTGGAATTGAGTGTTAACAACGATGAAATTGCTGAAACAGATGTTGAATTGAAGTTTGGGCCAAACCCGGCTACAGCTTTTGTCAATATCGAAGCCAATGAAAAAATTGAAAAATTGCAAGTATTTGATGCCAGAGGTTTACTGGTTAAATCACAGGAAATAAACCAACATCAATTCCGCTTACCTCTGTTAGATTTACAGCGGAATCAAATCTACTTTGTCAGAATGGAGTTCGGAAGTGGATATCTCATAAAACAGTTATCCCTACATTAATCAACCAGAGAAAGCTTTGATTGGTCTCCGGGGTAAACAAATCCCGGAGACTTTTTTTTGAAAAACGGGAACATTTCGGCAGATGTTATTCATTAAATTTGTTAAAAATATTTAGCTATGATACTATTCAGTTGCATGGCCGGTCACAATAAGTGGTCAAAAATAAAGAGAAAGAAAGGAGCCTTGGATGCCAAGCGTTCCAAGATTTTCAGCCGAATCATCAAGGAAATATCCGTAGCAGTCAAAGAGGGTGGCAGCGGCGATCCTGACTTCAACCCGCGCTTACGGCTTGCAGTGGCCAACGCCAAAGGTGCCAACATGCCGAAAGACAATGTGGAAAGAGCCATTAAAAAAGCTCTGGACTCAGACTCTGCAGACCTGCATCAACCAACCTATGAAGGCTATGCCCCAGGCGGGGTGGCTGTGTTTGTAGAATGCACCACCGACAATCTAAACAGGACAGTATCAAGCGTCCGGGCGGTGTTTAATAAATATGACGGAAATATGGCCACCTCGGGGTCCGTTGATTTTCTTTTCGACAGAAAAGGCATCTTCATTATCGATGCAGCTCAAATCGAAAACCTTGGAGAAATAGAACTCCAATTGATCGATGGAGGTGCTGAGGATATAGATGTAGACGAGGAAAGCAAGGAAATCACTATAACGGTTGCTTTTGAAGATTTCGGCAACATGCAAAGCAAATTAGAAGAGCTGAAAATAGAAGCTAAAAATGCAAACCTGGAGAGAATACCGGAAACTTATGTGAAATTATCAGCATCTGATGCGGAAAAAGCACTCAAATTAATTGATGCGCTAGAAGACAATGATGACGTGCAGAATGTATTCCACAACATAGAGATGAATGATGTGATAGCAGCCTTGATGAACTAGCTATAGAAGTCTTGACATGATCAAAAGACACAGCATTGAGAAAGTCCTCGATACTGCCCAGGTAGAGGAGGTCGTAGGAGAATACGTTGATCTCAAACGAAGAGGTGTCAACTTAATAGGCCTGTGCCCATTTCACAATGAAAAAACACCCTCTTTCACAGTCAGCCCGACCAAAAATATTTACAAATGCTTTGGTTGCGGTAAAGGTGGCAACCCAGTTAATTTTCTGATGGAGCACGAAGGCTTCAACTTTCCTGAGGCGATTCGCTTTTTAGCTCAGCGATACGGGATAGAACTGGATGAAACAGAAAGAACCCCGGAAGCCATCGAAAAAGATCAGGAGCGGGACAGTCTTTACATCATTAATGAATACGCCAAGGATTTCTTCCAGGATCAGTTGATGAATTCTGATGAAGGTAGAAAAATTGGATACAGCTATTTTAAGCAGAGAGGATATCTCCAAAACACCATAGAGGAGTTTCAATTGGGATACTGTCCGAAATCCGGCTCC